>JBQTKE010000214.1:0-4451 GCA_052386435.1 Myxococcaceae bacterium | reverse complement strand
CCGCGTCCGCCGGAATTTCAGCAGTGAAGTTCGTGGCCAAGATCGCTTCGGACTTGGCGAAGCCAAATGGGCAACGGGAGATTCCCGAAGATCAAACTCGAGCGGCATTGGCTCCCCTCCCCGTCTCCCGCTTGTGGGGCGTTGGGCTGAAGGCGGAAGAGCAGCTTCGCGCGTTGGGTTTGAACACGATTGGCGACATCGCGGCGAAGAGTCCGGAGTGGATTGATCGCAGGCTGGGGAGTCACGGTCGCTGGCTCTACGACCTAAGCCAAGGTATGGACGACCGCGAAGTAAAACCGGACCCCGACGCGAAGAGCATTGGCGCGGAGGACACGTTTGAGGAGGACCAGCAGGGGGAAGAGGCGCTCAAGGTTCATCTTCACGCGCAGGCGCTTCGGGTCGGAAGGAGACTGCGTCGATCGCAGATGAAGACGCGCGTGGTTCAGCTCAAGCTCAAGGATTCCTTCTTTCAGCTGACCACCCGCCGAATGACTTTGGAGGCGCCCACCGATGATGGACAAGTGCTCTACCGCGCGGCCGTGGAGTTGCTCGGTCGCGCGGACATGACAAAGCACTACCGGCTCACGGGGGTTAGTGCGCAGGATCTCAAGGAGCCGCCTCCTCAGCTCTCGCTCTTCACTCCGCCGCCCGCGCGCGCGGACAAGCTCAACGCGGTGCTCGATAGGATCGCCGGTAGGTTCGGGACCAATGCGGTGATCACCGCCGACCTCGCGGCGGTGGAGCAGCCGGATGATGAGCAGGAGAATGAAGCACGGCGGAAGGTGGGCGCGGCGCGGTTCGACAAGTCAAAGTAACGGGTTGAGCGCACACGTCGCTCCCGGCCGGGCTGCGCCACTTCCAACGACAGGGTCGCAAAGAAGACGCGCATCTGTCCCATCTAATTGGGACTGAAGCGGGCCGTCCGACTCTGACTACTCGTCGCGGGGAGACTCGGCGTCATCGACCTCATCGACTTCGAGCGCGTCAACCTCAGGCGGCTCGAGCGGTTCAGCTTCGCCCTCTCCCTCATCACCACCGGAAGCCTCGATCGCGGGACATTCCCGGTTGAGCTCCGTGCTGGCTCCGTTCGTCGCGGCGCCCCCTCCACCTCTTCGCCTTCGGCGTCGGCGGCGTCGGGTCGGGCCTTCGGCGCCTGGCTTCGGCGCGGGCGCGGCACCGGACTTCCAGGCGTCTAGCTCTCCTCGGAATTGTCCTCTCGCTTCGACGGAGATCTCGAACACCGCGAGCGCTTCGTTGAAGAGCGGGTGATTCCGGAAGCTGTTCAACGATCCGCGACGGCGGCGCTCACCCGTCAGCGTCCGCTGCGCGATCAGAATGGAGCGGCAGCGCTCCGCGATTCGCCTGGGCAACCGCGCGGTACGCACGAAGTCGTTGAGGAGATCTTCAATCACCTGCGCCACGGAGGGGCGACCGGCGGCATCCGTGGGCTGCTCGGGGTTCGGCGCGGCCTGCATGATCGGCAGCAGCAGCGCGGCCAACAGAATGGAGTCTTCGATGGGCGCGGGCGCGGACCGGACCTTCTCATCCAGCGCGGCGGCGTAGGCGTAGAAGGTCTTCTCCCCTTCTGGTCCGTGCTGACGCAAGTACTGGTGCACGGGCGGCAGCAAGATCCGCAGCGCGTCCAGCGCGGCGATCAGCTTCAGCGCGGGCGCGGCGACGCCTCCACGCAACAGGCGGAAAGTATCCTCGAGCAAGCGCGGCGGTGCACATCGGGGAAGATCTTCGACCGCGCCTTCCATCGCCGCATACGTCCGCGACTCGATGTCGATGCTGAGCTTGCAGGCGAAGCGGACGGCTCGAAGGATGCGAATGGGATCTTCACGCATCCGCACTTCGGGATCGCCAATGGTCCGAATCAGGCGCTCGCGCAGGTCACGTCGGCCGCGCACGTAGTCGATCACCCGCGCTTCGCCGATGTCGTAAAAGAGCCCGTTGATGGTGAAGTCCCGCCGGCGAGCGTCCTGTTCAGCAGTGCCGAAGACGTTGTCGTGCGTGATCAACAGATCGTTCTCAACCTCACCCGCGGCGTCCTCGTTGCCTTCCAGCTCCGCCTGCACCTCTTCCACTTCGGAAGGGTTCGCGCGGAAGGTAGAGACTTCGATGATCTTCCCGCCCTTGAAGTAAACATGGGCGAGCCGGAACCGGCGGCCGATGAGTCTGCAGTTGCGGAAGATCGCCCTGACCTCTCCGGGATGAGCAGAAGTCGCGACATCGAAGTCCTTCGGCTTGGCCCCCAACATCAGGTCGCGCACGCAGCCACCCACGAAGTACGCCTGGTGCCCATGCTGACGCAGCCGGGTGACGACCTTCAGAGCGTCCAGGTCCAGCTTGAGCGGATCGATCTCCGCGGGCGCGCCGGTGGGGGTCCGCCTAGGAAGCGTCGCGCGGAGGTCTATCTCGACATTCGGCGGCGTGAGGTCCGCGGCCGAAGCGGTCGGCTGCGACGCTTCCACGCTCAGTCCCTCAGAGGGCAGATCGCTGCCGCGAAGGTCGGTTTCAACCGCGTCTTCCGTGGGGGTGAGCTCCGGGGGTACGTCAGCTGCCGGGGCTGCAGTGGAGTCTCGCGACATCTCAGTGGGCGGGGCTATAGCCCAATCCTCCTTGAGAACCCAACAGGGATCGGGGCGCTAGTCCTCGGACGTCCATCGTTCTGGACCGTTAGAAGGCTTCTTTTTCGACTTGTGGGTCCGCGGCTTGGCGTCGTCCAACAGCGTCAGATAGTCGATCGGCCGGGGTGCGGCGGGAGGCGGCGGCGCGCCCAAGGCGGCCAGACGCTTGGTGAAGGCCGCCACGATGTCCGGCACGGGGCGCATGGCGTTCATCACCGCGGAAGGTCCGTGCAACGCCTGGGTCAACGGTCCAATCACCGTGTGCAACGGCATCCCGCGCCGCAACAGATCCTGAAAAGAGTTGCTCAGGGTCAGGAGGTTGTAACCGGCGGTCTGCACCATCTCGACGACGATCTTCAGCACTTGCGGCGCGGTGAGGTGCCCGTCCGCCATCAACACCAGCGCGGCTTGGAAGTAGTTGAACACGGGCACGACGCGCGGCCCGTACTTGGAGAAGTACGCGGGCGGGGTGAGGCGATCCAGGTGGATGAAAATGCGCCGAACGGGATCCGCGCGGGGAATCTTCTTCCAGGCTTTGAGCACCCTCGCTTGATCGTCCGGATAGACCTCCGCGGACTGGAGCACTTTCTTGAGGACGTCTTCACTCACCCGCCCCGCGATCAGATCCGCATAGAGCGAATAGACGAACGCGTCCGCTTCGGCGTCATCTCCAAAGAGGACCTCTTCGGCGTCCACCGGTGCGTCGGCCCGCGACTCGAGCAGTACGGGCAATTTGTACCCGACCTGCCCTCTCAGCGCTTTGAAGCGGCCGCGCATCAGGTTGCGAACGTTGTCCTTGAGAACCAGCTCGTCGAAGACGACGCCGTCCAGCTTCAACTTCTCCGCCAGCACGGCACGCATCTGGGTGGGGCTGCCGGAGACGATGCAGAGCCGGGTGTCACCTGAGGCCTGAAGCTCGCGGATCAGCGCCGCCGCGCCGGGCACTGCGACTTTCTGGGTGGCCTTCTGAAAAGCGGTGCGCACGAGTTGGCGGAAGGTGTCGAACTCGGTGCGCAGGTACGTCTTGTCCAGATCCCAGCGGTAGATCCGCTTCGGTGGCCGTGGGTCGATGCGATCCGGCAGACTCACGCTTTGAGGCCCTGCTGAATGGTCTGAGCCAGGTCGTTCAGCGCGGCCTTCGCGGCGACTTTCCCGGCGTTGGCGATGGCGCGCGCTTTGGACCGGCCGTGCGCCTTGATAAAGATGCGATCAAACCCCAGCACGGGCGCGCCACCGTACTGCTCCCAGTCGGTGATCGCCTTCAGTCGATGAATCGCGGAGGAGAGCATGGCCAGGCCCGCTCTCCAGCGCAGCTTGGACTTGTACGCGTAGCGCGCGAGATCCAGCACGGTCTCTTGCACGCCCTCGAGCATCTTCAACGAGACGTTCCCCACGAAGCCGTCACAGACGATGACGTCCGCGGTGCCTTTCGGAATGTCCACGCCTTCGACGTTGCCGATGAAGCGGAGGCCGGGGTGTCGCTGCAATAGAGCGTGGGCTTCGACCACTCGAGGCGGTCCCTTCTGCGGCTCGAGGCCGTTGGAGAGCAGCGCCACGGACGGGCTGGGGTTCTTGGAGATGATGCGCGCATACGCGGAGCCCATCACCGCGAAGGCCACGAGATCTTCGGACGTCGCTTCGACGGTCGCACCCACGTCAAGGATCAAGGAGAAGGGATCGTCTTTGTTCCCGTGGGTGGCGCTGGTTGGATACACCGCCGCGAGCGCGGCGCGACGCACGCCGGGAATCAGGCGGAAGTGCTTCGCGCACGCGAGCACCCCTGCCCCGGTGTTTCCCGCGGAGACGAGCGCGTCTGCTTCA
>JBQTKE010000213.1:0-2059 GCA_052386435.1 Myxococcaceae bacterium | reverse complement strand
CTCGCCACGCCGCTGCATGTCGCAACCCTCGCTGCGGTCGTGAGCAGCGGGACGTGGAGATCGCCACGGTTGATTGATCCCGCGTCCGCAATGGATCCCATGTCCGTGGTTCAGCACGCTGCTCCTGCGCTCAACCCCTGCGGACGGTCCTCTCTGCAAACACCGCCGGTTGATCAGCGCTCCGGCCCCGCTCTCGACCCACGCGTGCGCAGCCAACTTCAGACACTGCTCCGCGCGGCCGTAACGGAGGGTACGGGGCGAGCCCTCGCATCCGTACCCTCCGCAGCGGGGAAAACGGGGACAGCTGAATATGGCACCCAAACACCTCCGCAGACCCACGCGTGGTTCGTGGGGTCGCGCAACGGCATTGCCTTCGCGGTTCTGGTCGAGGGAGGCGGGGTCGGTGGAAGGGTGGCTGCCCCCATTGCGGCCAAGTTCGCCGCCAACTTGTGAAGGCGACGCACACTCGCAAGCCGTGCAAGCTGACTCCACCGCAGACGCCAAGGGCCGCAAGACCGCGCCTATTCGTTCCCGGAAGCGCGAATGCATGAGCATCATTCACTCTTTTTCGAGAGCCCGTGACGGCCGCGCGGCCCTGTCCCAATACGTGGCAGGCGCCACCGCGCCTACTCCGCGCTCCAGTCTGACGCTGGCAGCACCTTCCACCCGGTATCGAGGGTGTCCGTCTCGAACCGGAC
Source organism: Myxococcaceae bacterium (assembly GCA_052386435.1). Classification (GTDB taxonomy): domain Bacteria; phylum Myxococcota; class Myxococcia; order Myxococcales; family Myxococcaceae; genus JBQTKE01. The sequence goes on along the minus strand of JBQTKE010000213.1, from coordinate 1,361 downwards.
CACTTTGAGCCCCCACTTGCGCGGGACTTTGCGCGGCCCCTCAAAGCTCTGCACGAGAAACCGGTGGAGCACGATGCTGTAGAACCCGTGCGTCCCAGCCTTCCGCATCACCGGCCGCATCGCGTTCTTGGGGTGCCAATACACTTCCTTGTTCACCCGCAAGGCCTTGCCGAGGATAGGGTGCTTCTTGAGAAACTTCTCCGCGGCCGTCTTGGTGGGCCTCATGATCTTCGTGGCCGCCGCGCCGGTGAGCTCGGTCACCTGGAGCTCATCCCCACCCGTATCCCCACCCATCTTGCCGATCGCCACCTTCGCGGACTTGTCCAACTCGTTCATCAACTTCACCGCGCTGCCCAAGTCTCCCTTCTCCGACCGCACCGGATCCGTCGCGACAATCTTCCCGTTCTCCAGTGAGAACAGTGAGGCGTCCATCGACGGGCCACCCAGCAGCAACTCCTTGCCGCTCTCGTCCCCTTCGCCCGTCGTGGATTTCAGATAGCGCTCGGCGATCTCGCGCACCTCGTCTTCATCCGCGAACGACGGGACCGCCACAGCGAGGGCCAGCGCGAGCAGGAGCTTGTTCATGGGTGCGCGGAAGCGTACCGAACAAAGCGGCTCAGTACACGGCCGGGTCCTTCGCGCGCTCCAGGCGCCACGAACGCCGCTGCCTCTCCGCGTAGAGCGTGTCAAAGCGAGGCTCGACTTGCCGGAGCCCGACACGCCGGCCAAGCAGCTCAGCTCCTCCGTCTCGAAGCTCAACGGAGACGTCCTGAAGGTTGTGGGTGCGCGCCCGGACCAGCCGAGTCGTGTGCATGGACGGGTTGGGCTAACCAAAAATTAGGGGCGAGCGCCATCGCTTTGCGCAGACTTGCCAACCCACCTGCTGGGCTGCCGAAGTCCTGGGAACGGTTGTGACTACTGGAGCGGCCGCGCTCCGACCACTCCCATGCTCACTCCGTGCGGCAGGGCTTGGATCCGTTCCGGAGCTCAAGAAAATGACATGCCAATGACAATGCCCGCCAACTCAACTCCGCGCCGCTCTTGGTGTTCCGGTTTTGCCCCGAAACACCCTCCCGCGGCACGGCCGTTGCTCAAGTCCAGCCGATGCGGACTCGCCAAGCGCTTCCAATCTTTCTAATCGCTGCGGCCGGTTGCTCCGGCGCGTCCGACTTGATCATGAACGGACCGGTCGGAAGCCAGACGCCGGCCAGCACCGGCACAGGCACCGACAACACCCCGACGACGGTTGATCCGGTGACCGGCAACCCCATCGGGACACCGGCGGGTGGGGGTGGCGACGGCAGCGGCGGTGGCACCAACCCGCTGGCCTCGCTGCCCATGGAAGAGCAGATCTTCGCGGG
>JBQTKE010000212.1:0-8214 GCA_052386435.1 Myxococcaceae bacterium | reverse complement strand
CCACTCCTTACTCGGCCATCTCGCAGGCGTTCGCCAATCTCGTCCGGCAGCTGCTGGCGGGCAGTCCGCAGCAGGTAGAGGCGTGGCGGACGAAGATCGCGCAGACGCTCGGCAGCAACGGGCAGGTGATCGTGGAGATCATCCCTCTGCTCGAGCTGCTGATCGGCCGCCAGGCGCCCGTGCCGCCGCTCCCGCCTGCCGAGGCTCAAAACCGTCTCAACATCGTCTTCCAGGACTTCTTGTCGGTGATCGCCACGGCCGATCATCCGCTCGCGATCTTCCTGGACGATCTCCAGTGGGCGGATATCCCGTCGCTGAAATTGATCGAGACGCTCGTTACCAGCCCCAAGAGCAAGTATTTCCTCCTGATCTCGGCGTACCGCGACAACGAGGTGGACGCGACCCATGTGGCGATGTCGACGATCGGCGAGATCCGCAAGCGTGGGGCGGCTGTCACTGAGGTCGACCTCCTACCGTTGGAGCTCAAGGATGTGAGCGCGCTGATCGCGGACACCCTGCGCCAAACGGACGAAACGGTCCGTCCGCTGGCAGTGTTGCTGCACACCAAGACAGGTGGAAACCCCTTCTTCCTCGTGCAGGTGCTCCGCGAACTTTATGACGAAGGAATGTTGCTGCTGGACAGCAAGACGGGCGTCTGGAGCTGGAGCCTCCCTCGGATTCAGAAGATCTCCATCTCGGACAACGTCGTCGAATTGATGACGAAGAAGCTCAATCGTCTCTCGCACGACACGGTGAGCGCGCTCAAGCTCGCGGCTTGCATCGGCAACAACTTCGACCTCAACGTCCTGTCGGTCGTACTGGAGCAAGCGCCGCAGAAGGTGGCCGCCAGCCTCTGGCAGGCCGTCAACGAGGGCGTCGTCGTCCCGCGGTCGGAGACGTACAAGTACGTCCACGTCCAGCGAGAGGTCGCGAAGGGCGAGGACGACGCGAGCGCCGCCCGCGAGTTGGTGAACACGCTGATGGCGCGGGAGGCGTCCGCCGGCAAGCTGGAGGTCCGCTACCGGTTCCTCCACGATCGCGTCCAGCAGGCAGCCTACCAGCTGATCCCGGAGGCCGAGCGCGCGGCGCTGCACCTGAAGATCGGCCGGCTCCTCCTCAAGCACAGCCCGGTCGCCCCTGAGCAGCAGCACGCCGATCAGCTCTTCAGCACCGTCGGACACCTCAACCAGGGAGCGGATCTCCTGACTGCGCCCGAGGAGAAGCTGGAGCTGGCCAAGCTCAACTTCCTCGCGGGCGGTAGGGCCAAATCCGCCACCGCGTACAACGCCGCCGCCGCCCACTACGCCAAGGGCATGCAGCTGCTGCCGGCCACCGCCTGGAAGGAGCATTATCGACTGACGTACGATCTGCACATGCAGGGCGCCGAATGCGAGTATCTCATCGGCAAGCAGGCTTCCTCGGAGAAGCTGCTCCGAGACGCAAGCGCTCACGCGCAGTCCACGCTGGACCGGCTAGAGCCGATCCTCGCGCAGATGCGGGCGCAGCTCAGCGGCGGCATAAACGGCTTCGACAAGGCGCTGGCGCTCGCCAAGGAAGCCTTCTCCTTGTTGGGCCACGATCTGCCCGACACCGCGGAGAAGTGGGGGGCCGCGGTCGCCGCGGAGGCGAAGCTGATCGAGGAGCTGCTCGCGAAGCGAGACGTGAAGACCCTCATCGAGCTTCCCGCGCTGACGGATCCCGAGGTCTTGGCGATGCAGCGGCTGGCGGCGCAGCTCTTCGGGATCGGCTACTTCATGGGAAACGAGCTGGTGGCCTACTCGGTGTACCTGATCCTGCGGCTCTCGCTCCAGCGCGGCAACTCGGACGTCTCCGCCTTCGCTTACTCCATGTACGGCGTGATTGCGGGCTCCGGCGGCGACTACCAGCGCGCACTGCAGTTCGGCGAACTTAGCCTCAAGGTGAACGAGCGGTATCCAAACGTCGAGGTCCTCGTCAAGATCAGCAACCTGTGGGGGCTCTCGATCAGCCCGTACGTCAACCACCTGGAGGCGAACCTCCCGCACTTCCAGGTGACCTACCAAAACTGTCTCCAAGCCGGCGAGCTCGCCTACGGCATCTTCGCCGTCTATTTCACCATCTGCACGCGCTTCATGAAGGGTGACGCGCTCGAGCAGGTCCTCAGCGGCTCCGAGCAATACAGGGCTTTCGTGCGGCAGACGAACGACGTGGCCATAAACTTGGCGATCGAGATGCTGCGGCAGACGATGAGGGCCCTCCAAGGGAAGACGAAGGCGCCGGGCTCCCTGGACGGAGACGACTACAACGACGAGAAGGTCCAGGCGGGCTTCGAAGAGGCGAAATTTCTCAGCGGCCTGTTCTGGCAAGCCATCCTGCGCGGTCAGCTCTACTTCACGCTGGATCGGTACGAGGAGGCGCTCGCTTCCTTCCGACGGGCGGATCCACTCTTCGTGACGAACATGGCCTTTTTCAACGGCACGAACCACCACTTCTATTACACGCTCGCCCTGGCGGCGTCGTACCCGACGATGGCTGAGCCCGAGCGCGCCGACGCGCTCAAGCTCATGCAGCGGAACATCGAACAGATCGGCAAGTGGGCGCAGAGCGCTCCGGTCAACTACCAGCACCGGCACGAGCTGGCCCGCGCCGAGCTGGCCCGCCTCCAGAAGGATGACGCGCAGGCCTCCACGCTCTACGAGAAGGCGGTCCGCCACGCGCGCGAAGGGCGCTTCCAGCAGGACGAAGCCTTGGCCTTCGAGCTCGCGGCGAAGCACAGCCTCGCTCAAGAGCGGGAGCAGCTGGCTCGGTTTTACATGACCGAAGCCCACTACGCCTACACGCGCTGGGGCGCGAAGGCCAAGGTCGCCCAGCTCGAGCAGCGCTTTCCGGAGCTGCTCGCCTCACAGAGAGAGCTTCCCCCGTCGAACGAGCACCTCGTGGGCCGGACGGTGACCCGAACGGTTGGCACCGTTCATGGCGTCGGCAGCGGTCTGGACCTGGCGACGATGGTGAAGGCCTCGCAGACGCTCTCCGGGGAGATCGTCCTCAAGCGACTGCTGCACGAGCTCATCAAGCTGGTGCTCGCGAACGCCGGCGCGCAGCGGGCCTGGTTGCTCCTGCACGGTCAGGACGGCCTGGCAGTCGAGGCCACGGGCTCGGTCGATGGCGAGGTGACGGTCCTGGCGTCTACTCCGCTGGAGAAGGCGGAGGGGATCGCCCGAGGCATCGTCCGCTACGTGGAGCGGACGCGGGAGAGCGTGGTCCTGGCAGACGCGGCGCGGAAGGGCGACTTCATCTCGGACTCGGACGTCGTGCGCTTGCAGCCGAAGTCCGTGCTCTGCGTGCCCGTCATTCACGCGGGCAAGACGCTCGGCGCCATGTATCTGGAGAACAACTTGACGTCGAACGCCTTCACCCCGGCTCGGATCGAGCTGTTGCAAATCCTCTCCACCCAGGCGGCCATCTCCATCGAGAACGGTCAGCTCTATGCAAGCCTGGAAGCGAAGGTGGAGCAGCGGACGAGAGAGCTGCGGGAGAAGGACAACTCCCTCATCGCGGCGGTGCAGAGCTTCTTCCTCCCGTCGCAGACGCGGCATCAGTCGAAGGCGTGTGAGCTCTCGGGCCTCTACCTCCCCGCGGAGGTCTGCAGCGGCGACTGGTGGTGGTACGAGCACGACAAGGAGAACGACCGCACCTGGGTGTGGCTGGGAGATGTCACAGGTCACGGCCCGCCGTCCGCGATGCTCACCGCCTCCATCGCCAGCTTCTTCCGCTGCCTCCGCCGCCACGCCGCCGAGGTTGAGCCTCACGAGGTGCTGGCCGCGCTGCACGAGGAGCTCCAGACGATCGCCCGCGGCGAGTACCTCATGACGATGTCGGCGATGGTGTTCGAGCCAGGCCGGGTGCGGTGGTGGAACGCCGGCGCGCCTCAGCTCCTGGTGGTCGGCCCCTCAGGCGCGCGGGAGGTCCTCACCGCGCCCAGCTTCCCGCTCGGCGTGAAGGGGCAGCTCAAGCTCGGCTCGGTGGAGCGGAAGCTGGCGCCGGGAGACCGGGTGCTGGCCTTCACCGACGGACTGGTGGAGTTGGAGGACACTGCGGGGCGAGCGCTCGGGGTGCGGCGGCTGGTCGAGATGCTGAGCGGGACGAAGGGCCTGTCGGTCGCCGCCGCGGTGGATCAACTCAAGGCGGGCATCCAGGCGGTCGCGGCGGGTCGCAGCCTCCAGGACGACATCACGCTGGCGATCGTTGACGCGAAGTAGGCAGTCCTACCTCCGCATCAGATCGGAGAAAGTGTCTCCCTTGCGGGCGGGCATCACTCCGATAGAACCTTCGCGAGCACGCACCACGTCAACGCACCACGCATCGAGAGGAAGGGTTTTCTTCATGGCGGACAGTCTCGTCTCGCAGCCCCAGCGGCAGGGGATTGAAAGCAGTGGGCCCGGACGGCTGCTGGTGGTGCAGCCCAATGGCAAACGGCTGCGGGAGCTGCTCCAGGTGCTTCGCTCCGTGGCCGGCCACGTCGAAGGGCGAGAGGGGCTGGGGGATCTGGAGAGCAGCTCCCAGTACGATCTGCTGTTGGTCGACTACGACAGATTGAACGCGGAGGACCGGGCCCGGCTGGTCAAGGCCTACTTACGCCCGGACCGGCCCACGCGCCTGCTCGTGCTTTCTGGGGGCGAATGCCGGCGGGATTTTGTCCATCTCTTCGGGAGCCGCACGCTCACCAACCTCCTGGGGAAAGAGGACATCCTCAGTCCGGAGGACATCATCGTCACCGTCCAGAAGCTCCTGCGCGGGGACATCTTTGGGATCGAGAAGTACTTCACCTGGGGAGTGGAGCCGGTCCGCATGGTCCTCCGCAGGGCGACGGAGAAGGAGCGGGTCATTTCCGTCATGCAGGACTACGCCAATAGCCTGGGCGTGCACCCGCGGCTGGTGAACCTTTACTGCGTCGTGGCCGATGAGCTGCTCACCAACGCCGTCTACAACGCTCCGGTCGACGCCAATGGCGTTCCCCGTTACGCCGAACTCTCCCGTGACGTGGAGGTGGTGCTCAAGCCGGAGGAATATGTGGAGGTGGTGCTCTGCTCGGATGGTCACCGGCTGGGCATCGCGACCATAGACCCCTTCGGATCGCTCCGGCGAGAACGCCTATTGACCTATCTCTCCAAGTGCTTTCAGAAGGGGCCGGATCAGGTGGATCAGAAAAAGGGAGGTGCCGGCCTCGGCTTCTACAGCGTGTTCGAATCTCTCTCTCACTTCGTTGTCAACATTCAGCCCGGCACCCGAACGGAGATGATCGGCCTCATTGATGTACGCGGCACGTACCGAGATTTCGCCAACCGAAACAAGTCGTTCAACGTCTTCATCAGCGAATGATCATGCCCAAACTCAAATGGCAGCTCCAACCGCAGGCGGACGAGACGCGCGTCGTCTTCTCCGGTGATCTCATCGAGGGACCCAACCTTGACGAGCTCGTCACGCAGATTCACTCGAACGTCGTCTTCGACCTGGCAGAGGTCGGCCGCGTGAGCTCCTCCGGCGTTCGGCAGTGGATTCAGATGATGAACGCGCTGACCGCCGCAGGCCATCACATCGCCTTCGATCGCTGCTCCCCAGCCATCGTCTCGCAGTTCAACATGGTGGCCCAGTTCCGGGGCGCGGCGGAGATTCGCTCCATCCTGGCCCCTTACTACTGCCAGGACTGCAACAAGGAGCACCCGCGGCAGATCGTCCCAGGGCCCAACGCCGCCACGGAGCTCGAGGAGAAGCTTCCCTGCCCCTCCTGTGGCACCAACATGGAGTTCGATGAGTTGGTAGAGTCCTTTCTGGGCTTTCGAAGTCACGACGCTCGCGCCTAGCGACCGCCCGCTGCACCCGATGGTGGTACCCGTCGGGTGTTGCGGAATTTTCTGACGCCCTCATGAGCCAGCCATCGCCACCCGAACCCCGTCCGCCGTCCCGGTTCGCGCCCGGCACGCCTGCGCGTTTCCTGGTCGTCGATCGACAGGAGACGGTGGGCGCGGCGATGGCTGCCGTGCTGCGGAGAATCGTGCCTTGCGAGGTGGAGCTGCGGGCCCGGCTGACCGCGCCCGACGTCCACCGGGACGTCGACCTGCTCATCGTCTCTTACGACGAGCTCTCGTTGGTGGAGCGGTCCCTCCTCACGGTGTACGTCCGGCGTGAAAAGCGTGGGCAACTCGTCATCCGCTCCAACGGTGCCTGCCGCATGGACTTTCCCCTCCTGCTCGAGCAGCACGTGCTGACGAATTACGTGACGGAGGTCTCGCAGCGCCGGGTCCACGAGTTCGGAGTCACCATTCAAAAGCTGCTCGGCAGCGAGCAGTCTGGCGTGGAGCCGTACTTTCCGGTGGTGCGGGACCGGCTCTCCAGGCAGGTGGCCTCCTCCGTGGAGATCCAGGCCGTGCTGGAGGAGGCGCGAGCGTTCGTGGAGTCGAAGGAGGTCCGCGAGTGGTTGGCCCCCCGGTTCGTGGACGTGGTGGACGAGCTGCTCACCAACGCGCTGTACAACGCGCCGGTGGACCCGGCAGGTAAGCCGCTCTGGTCCACGCGCGCGCGGAACGTTCCCATCACACTCCCGGAGCAGGCCCGCGTGGACGTACAGCTCGTCTCCGACGGCCGCAGGCTGGGCGTATCCGTGACGGACCCCTACGGCTCCCTGACGCGGGAAGCGCTCCTAGGGCACCTGGCGAAGCGTTTCCGCCAGGGGGGCAACACCCTGGCGGCCCGGACCGAGGACGGGCGAGGGCTTGGCCTCATCACCTGCTTGCGGTCGCTGACCCACCTCATCGTCAACCTCGACAGAGGGCGGCGGACGGAGATGATCGGCATCGTCGACTCCGGCATCAGCATCAAGCAGCACCGGCAGGCGGGGACGTGGTTCAACACCTTCCAAAGCGAGCGAGAGCCATGAATGAGCGCTGGACGTGGCGTCAGGACAAGGTCGGCGCGGCGCACCGGGTGACCTTCGAAGGGGACCTCACCGAGCGGAGCGACTTCACCTTCCTGGCGCAAGAGCTCCCCGAGGAGACGACCTTCGACCTGGGCGCCGTGACACGCATCAACTCCAGCGGTGTCCGGCTGTGGCTCGCCTTCCTCTCCGCGCTCGACGCGACGGGTAAGCGCTACAGCTTCGAGCGCTGCTCGCCCGCGGTGGTCAGCCAGATGAACACGGTCAGCGCGTTCAGCGCTGGGGCCAAGGTCAAGTCGGTGCTGGCGCCTTACTACTGCAGCATGTGCCGCAGGCTGCACCTGGAGGTCGTGGAGACTCCTCCGGGCGTCCATTTTCAGGTGAAGGACGGACTGCTCTGTTCGGTCTGCGGACTGCGAATGGAATTCGACGAGATTCCGGAGAGTTTCCTAGCCTTTCGCCAACCCCAGAGCTCGCTCGAGCCCCTGAGCAGAACGAGCAAACAGCCTTGACGAAGAGAGGGGCTTTGGAGCCAAGAATGTGCTTGTCAACCGCGACGCTCGATGGCGAAGCGCGGTGATGCCGCTGCCGCGCAAGCGCCTGCTCTGGATCGGCGGCGCGACTGGGCTTCGCCCGGGCGACGTTCCAGGGATCGATCTCCAGTTACACCCGACGCTCGACGCGGCGGTGGGGTGGGAGGCCGTCCCCCTGCTGGCCGTGGACTTCGATCACCTCCAGCGGCACGACCGACTCACCCTGTTGCAAGCCCAGCGGGCTCGCAACAACGCACGCACGCTGATGCTGTTCGCGACGGGAGAGACCGCCGCGCTGGGCGACCTGGTCAACACTCACACGGTGGCGCACCTGATGCGCAAGCCCGACGGGAGAGCTGATCCCGCGGAGCTTCGTCTCGTGCTCGAGAAGCTGGTCGCACCGCGGTTCGCCGGTCTGCGGCCCCACCTGTCGGCCCCCGGTGCCGAGATCAGGGAGCGGGTGCTCAAGAACGGTGAGGACAAGGAGAAGCTGCTGACGGAGATTCGCGGCTTCGGCGAGGGGAAGGCCGTCCACCCCCGGTTTCTCTCGCTGCTGGTGGAAGTGGCCGAAGAGCTCTTGAGCAATGCCCTTCAGCATGCCTTGGGGGACGGGCGCGGGCCGCGCAGTCACGTGCGGATGGACGTCCAGTTCGGATCCGATGGCAAGGCGCTCGGAATCTGCGTGAAGGACTCGTTCGGGGGCTTCGGTTTGTCCGCCGCCTGCAGGGCCATGGCCTTGGCTTGGAGCCGCCGCGCCAGCCAACAGGTGGA
>JBQTKE010000211.1:0-4281 GCA_052386435.1 Myxococcaceae bacterium | reverse complement strand
TTCTTGAGCAGCAGATCGCGGCGGTCATCACCAAGGGGAGACCCCTACCCTCCTCATGAAGGCGACATAAGGCGCATGATCAGACCCCAGACGAGCCAGCGGGGCTGGGAATCAGTACCCGGTCGCGGAGCGACCAGGTGAGCTGAGGCGATCGGTCGGGCTGTTCGGTGGCTTCCGCCGGCCTAAATACCGAGCCGCTGCTCAAGACGGGTCACGCGCTCCTCGAGCGCTTTGAGGGCGTCCGCATCGGGCTTCTTCTTGAGCTCGAGTGCCAACGCATCCACGCGCATCTGAAGCTCCTGGATGTCCTCGGAGTTCTTCCGGATGTCCTCGGAGTTCTTCCGGACGGCGATCTCTAGCGCTTCGATCCGCAGGGTGAGTCTGCGCTCGAGGTCATCAAAGCGCGTATTCATCCTCCCTTCGAGTGCATGCACAGCCTCGATGGTCGCCCGGTTCTGTTCCTGCATGTTCTCCAGGAGCACGGTGGTTCCCCGGAGTTGCTCGTCGATCTTCCGGTCTTGCTGATCCAGCCTCGCGAGGATGAGCACCAAGTGCTCCTCCGTCAGCGGCTTCGCCCTTGCCTTCCCCATCTTCCCCGCCCCCGTCCCCTTCGGCATGCGAGTTTCTAGCGCACTCAGACTCACCGCGGCAAGGTCCACAAACTCCAGCTCCAGGCCGAAGCGCTGCAGGAGCACCAGCGTCGGAAGCGACAGCCGCGACCAGACTTCAAGAACCAATCACCCCTGAACCATTTTGACAGCGCGACAGCGCCCGCCTTCGGGAAACATGCGCGAGGAGCAGAGCCAGCCCGAGTACGCTCGGATCGCCGCCCTGGCCGCAGTTGCATCCCACGGAGAGCAGACGGCGCTCGAGACACTCGGAGTCGCATCTCTCTTCCGGTACAGGCACGACCTTGAAGGATCTCGGGGACGAGGGCGGGCTCCACACGGACTGTTGGAGAGCGCTGGCGATCACGCTGTGCTCTCCGGGCGCGAGATCGACCGAGGCCGGCAGTGAGAAGCTTCCGTCGCTCGCCGCAGTCACGAAGGGCAGCGCAATCCCGTCCAGCACGAGCTCGATCTCGGCGTTCGGGTGGGCAGACCCGCTGAACGTCGGTCGTGGTCCCGTGGACTCTGCCTCACCCGGAGACACGAGCACGGGCGGGGTGAGCGCCGGAAATCCACCAGGGAGGGTTTCGACCAAGCCCACCGCTTGAGCGGTATTCGACGTGAGCGGTCCTCCGCCGTGGCTCGGTCCGAACGGGCTGCTGTTGTCCTGCACTCCGGCGATGCCCGAGAGGACGGAGGAGGGACAGCCTGCGTTGTTCGCGACCTGGAAGAAGCTCCGACCACCCGAGCCTCCTCCCCCTGGACCGTGAGACTCCCCGGCGACGACGTTGGTGACATTGCCGCCGTTCCCGCCGTTCGCCGTCGCAGCACCACAGGTCGCGCTCCCAGCGATACGGACATGCAGCGTCCCCGCGCCACCCCCTCCCCCCGCAGCATCTTGGGTGGCGAAGCCTCCTGGCGCTCCGTCGGCGAGGAGCTGGCCTGCGCCTAAGAGGCTCGCGGCGCGAATGAACAGGGCACCACCGCCTGCGCCCCCCGTGCCGCCCCCACCGGAGTTGGCGTGGCCGCCCCCGCCTCCGCCTCCGAACAGCAGTCGATCGAGAGCGGCGCCAACGATGGGTGCGCCGCCGCGCCCGCCCACATCTCGCGTCCCGTCCTGTTCCGTTCGCCCGCCGTTTCCACCGAGACCTACGCCCGAGCCGCCGCCTCCTCCGGCGTTGAAACAATTTCCACCGCCGCCCCCGTTGGCGAGGTTGCCGTAGCCGCTGTAGGCCGGTCCGAACAGCCCTGAGGCGAGGCCCTCCCCCTTTCCCGCTGCGACCGGATCATCGAGGCCCGTGCAACCGTTCACGTTGCCGCCCATCATCACGGTGGCGCCGCCTCGGAAGCCCGCTCCTGCCGCGGAGAGGGTTCCGTCGAGGAGCACCTCGCCAGTGGCAAGGAATGCGAGCACACCCCCGCAGGTGCCGTTCCAGCTGAGCGCCGCCAGCGTTCGCCCGGCGCCGACGGTGACGCTGGTGTACTCCGGCACGAGCACCACCTGCGTGTGTGTTGCCGGGAACGTCCGCAGGAGCGGGGAGGAGAGCCCGAGCGCCCCGGCGCTCACCGTCGCGACCCTGGCGAGCTCCCATCGACCCACTCCCAGACCGCCGACGTCGACAGCGCTTTGACTTCCGGACGTCGGCGAAAGACTCGCGGTCGTCTCCAGCAACAACAGGAGGTCACCAGAGGTAAAGCCGTCGGAGGACGCGACCGCAAGGGACTGTGCGCCCGCGCTCGCGACGCTCGACAGCGCGGTGCAGGCATTCACCCGAGAGATTCCCGCCGGCGCGACGTAGCTCCCGGAATGGCCATCCCCTAGCGCGAACGTGTCGCGCCCTGCCCAAGCGCTCCCAGCCGTGAGGACAAGTGCGGCTGCGGCGACCAACATGCGCATGCAAATAAAATTGTAGCACAAGGGCGGGCGGGTGCGCGCTGGGTTGGCGGGGACGCTGCGGGGACGCCGGGATGGGTCGCTCAAAACCACGCTCAGGTCAGATGTGCTCGGACCCTCGCTACCGCTCTACCACGACTGAACACCTCGCAGCTGAGATGGGGCGCTTCCTCGCAATGTTGGAAGAAAGTCTCGCAGCAGCGGAAGCTCTTAAACGCGCCCTAAGAAGATCAAGCGCGCACGCCTGAAGACCTCACCGCTCACGCGAGCACACGCCCTTTCGCTTCACCCGAGCGCCGCGCACCCGCCGCACACCCGCCGCACACCCGCCGCGCACCCGCCGCGCACCCGCCGCGCACCCTTGGACATTCACTCACGGGAGACGACTTTGCCAGGTCACTGCTGCCTCGGCGTCCACGGTCTTGCCGAGAGCGATCGCCTCGATTCGGACTGCGCCCGGCACGGGCGCGGCTGCGGGCGGCGCGGGCGGCGCGGCCACGGTTTCCGCCGGCTTCTCGTCCTTCTTGCACGCGGTCAACACGGCCGCGGCCGTGAACAGCACGATCATCTTCTTCATGGCGAGCCCTCTCCTTGAGGGTGGGTACTTCGAGTGAAGCGTGGCTCTTTAGGCCACCTCTTCTCGCCCTCAGGGGCCAGTCGCGTCTGAAGCATCTCTATGAACAAAGCCTTCTTTTGGAAGGCAACATCATGTCGCGCACCCTGGTGCTTGAGCGCACCGCACCGCTTCGGACGACCCACCGACCCTGCTGGGAGCGGCTACTCGACGGCGAGCACAGGCCGCCGCTTCGCGAGAATGCGCCAGATCATCGGCGCGGCGACGACGAGCAGCAAAAGCGCATACACGGCCCTCAGACGCTTGTTCGCGGAGAGCAGCTCGCCGAAGGGCCAGGCCGCGAACCAGAGAGGAACACCCAAGGCGAGCGCGGCGACGAGGATCCCGCTTCGCCGCGGGCTGTCGCGATGCAGCGCTTCGAAGAACTCGGCCAAGGCCAGGACCATCGCCGGCAGCGCGAAGGTGAACATACGGTTGGTGTTCAAGGCGATGGCGCTCATTGCCGCGGCAGCTCCAACGAGCAGCGCGAGCGGGACGCCGACTTGGGCGCGCCTCTCTGCGGGCGCGAGCCACAGTCCGATTCCCGCGAGCAGCCAGAGCAGGTGCCAGCTGCCGAGCGCGTCACCCACGACTTTCACGGGTCCTTTGACCTCGTAGACCCAGCGCAGCGTCTCCAGCATGGGGCGGGAAGCGGGCATCCCCGGCCAGTGCTGGAGCGTCATCAGGCACACTGCGCCCACCGCCAGCGCGACGAGGCCTCTCCAGCGAGGCAGGGACAGGAGCCAGAAGGTGCCGGTGGCGGCCACGGTCTCGCGCGCGAAGCACCCCGCGGCGATCGCCACGAGCGACCCCGCGAAGGCGCCGGAGAGCCACGCGGAATACGAGAGGGCAACCGCGAGCAGGCCGAGTCCGTCCGTCATGTATGGGTTGTGGAAGTGGTGGGCGAACCCGGGCGTGGTTGCCACCGCCGCAAGGCTCAACGCGAGCGCGGTGTTCGAATGGCCCAGGCGTCGGCCGGCGGCGAAGACCACGGCGCAGCTGAGCGCCAGGCTGATCAACGTCATCGAGTAAAGGCCGAGCTCAGGGGTTGGAGCGATCCACCGCGCCAAGAGCGGCGCTGCCACGCGGTACGCGAAGGGGGCGGGCACGTCCTCGAAGGCGCCGTGCGCCATGCGCAGGTAGTGGTGGGCGTCGCCTTCGATGGG
>JBQTKE010000210.1:0-7220 GCA_052386435.1 Myxococcaceae bacterium | reverse complement strand
AACGCGCGTCCGGTTCCGCCGAATTGCTCGCTGGGCGTGTCCAGGAGAATGGCGCTGACGTCATAGCGTTTCGCGAGCGCCGTCCAACCAGGGTCACAAACGGGCAGAGCCTTGATGACGGGGAGCTCCACGCGGTGGCAGTAAGTGGGCGATTCGTCACCATGAAGTTGGACGATTCGAATTCCCGAAGTGTCGAGCGCGCGTTGCAATGCAGTTGGCGTCTCATTCACGAACACGCCCACCGTCGTGATGAAGGGTGGAAGCGCGGCGATGATCTTCGCTGCAGCCTCAGGCGCGATGTAGCGCTTCGACTTGGGCCAGAAGTTGAAGCCCAGGGCATCCGCACCCAGCTCCGCCGCGTCGAGCGCGTCTTTCAAACGGGTGATGCCGCAGATCTTCACGCGCATCAGAGAGCCTGCAGCTCGCGAAGGAGGAGGGCGGGATCCGCGGCGCGCACCAACGCTTCACCCACGAGCAGATTCGCTGCACCGGCGCGACGCAAACGCTGGGCTTCGGCAAGGCCGCGCACGCCGCTCTCGGAGATGGCTCGGACATGGGCGGGGATGCGCGCCAGGAGCTGTTCGCTGATCGCGAGGTCGACGACGAAGGTCTCCAAGTTGCGGTTGTTCACCCCAATCAGCCGCGCGCCGATTTTCAACGCGAGCTCCAACTCGGCTTCGTCATGGACCTCAACCAGAGCGGAGAGGCCAAGGTCATCACAGTCGCGGTGAAGCTCTGAGAGCGTCTGCTCCGACAGCGCGGCCACGATCAGCAGCGCCGCGTCCGCGCCGGCCGCGCGCGCTTCCAGCAGTTGATAGCGATCAACCACGAAGTCTTTGCGAAGCACGGGCGCGCGGACGCGGTGGCGCACGGCGATCAAATCGTCGAGCGATCCAGCAAAGCCAGGTCCATCGGTGAGCACGGAGATCGCCGCGGCACCTGCGTCCGCGTAACGCTGCGCCAGCGCCGGGGCATCGACTGTCGCGGCGATCTGTCCCACGGACGGGGAGGCGCGTTTGACTTCGGAGATGATCCGCATCGGCCCCCCCGGCGGTGAGAGTGCGTCGTAGAGCGAACGAGGTGTGGGGGTCTGCCGTGCGAGCCGCTCCAACGCCGCGTCGCCTTCTCGCGCACGGCGTTCGTCTACCTCCACGCGTTTCCTCTCGAGGATGTCGGAAAGGAAGCTCATCGCGCGTTCACTCCTGCGAGAGCTTGCGCAGAGCTTCGAGTTTTTTCCGCGCGGCACCGGAGTCAATCGATGCCTGCGCGCGAGCAACTCCGTCGATCAAAGTGGGCGCCGCGCCTCCCGCTACGATGGCGGCCGCGGCGTTCGCGACTACCGCGTCGCGCGGCGCACCGGTGTCGCCTCGCAACACCTTCAGAACGATCCGAGCGTTCTCTTCTGCCTCTCCACCCGCCAACGCGGCGATGTCCCACCGCGACAGTCCGAGCGCTTCCGGTGTGAGCTCGTAGTCCTTCACGTCGGAAGGCGTGACCTCGCAGACCCGGGTGCTGCTGCTGACGGAGATCTCATCCAAGCCGCTGCCGTGAACAACGAACGCGTGTTGCGCACCAAGAGACTGCAAGACCCTTCCCACGACGGGAACCCAACGCGCATCGTAGACGCCCATCACCTGGTGCTTGGCCCTCGCGGGATTCGCCAGGGGACCGAGCAGGTTGAAGACGGTGCGCACGCCCAGCTCCTTGCGCAGGGTCGCAACGGCCTTGAACGCAGGGTGATGCTGAGGGGCGAAGCAGAAACCGATCCCCGCCTCGGTGATGCAGGCCTCCACGCGCGCCACCGACGCATGAATGTTCACGCCCAACGCCGTGAGGACATCCGCGGAGCCGCAGCGTGAAGAGACAGAGCGATTGCCATGCTTGGCCACCGCCACGCCGGCGCCCGCGACGACGAACGCAGCAGCCGTGGAGATGTTGAAGGTGTTGGCGCCATCGCCGCCTGTGCCGCAGATGTCGACGTAAGTGGCGTGGGTGACGCGAACGGGAGAGAGCAGCTCGCGCATCACTTCCGCGGCGCCGGCGATCTCGTCCGCGGTCTCGCCTTTGAGCCGCAACGCGGTGAGGAACGCGCCAATCTGCGCTTGACTGGCCGCACCGCTCGCCACCTCGCGCATCACCTCGGCGGTCTGCGCGCGGGAGAGGCTCTCCCCGTTCATCAAACGCTGCAGCGCCGCTTGAATCATCGCTTGAACAAAGCGTGATCCAGCGGCGCGGTGCAAGACATTGGCTGTGAGCGACTGGATCAGTTCAGCCGCTTCAGCACCAGCGACACGCGCTGCGCGGTCAACACGGAGAACGCGACGCCCTCGCCGTTCTGCACGGGCATTCCCGCGCCCCACGCCGCGAGCGCGCCGTCCAGGACCAGCTTGCCGTCCAGCTCGCGCCAGTGGCCGCTCACGCTGCCCATCGCGTAGGTACCGTCCGCACGCAGCTCCAGGTTCGGGACCGAGGCGTCGATGCCGACCGCGCGCAGCAGGCTGGGAACCTTGCCTTCGTTCAACGTGGTCTCACCCGAGACCTCGGAGAGGGCGTAGCGACCCGCGCCACGCAGCTCGCCCTGTGCTTGGATCGCTTCGCGCTTGGCCGCGTCGTGCAGCCAGAGGCGGTACTCGGCACCGTTCTCTTTGCGCACCATGTAGGGCTGGTCGTACGCCAGCGGCACTGAAGTCGCGTAATCGGTCTCGGACGCCAGGCGGATGCCGTACTTCGCCTCCACCCGATTACCCGTCACACGCACACCTTCATCGGAGCCACGCGCCTGACCCGCCACCGCACTCACCAACATCACAGAGAGAATCCAGCCTCGAACGTTCATGCTGGAATATTATGCACAGGATGTTCCAGTCAGAAGTGCCTAGAACTCAAAGCGAGGGGGCGGGTCATCCCTGACGAAGGGCTGAACGAGTGCTGGAAAATGTCAGTGTACCTGCTCTCACTGCCTCCTGAAGGGTCAGGAGGGGAATGAAGAGGTGCGACCGTCCTCAGTGGTCGCCGAAGCGCTTCTCGCCGGCCTCAACGCGGATGGGCAATCGGTTGCTCTTCGGGGGCAACGGGCAGGTGGCGAACTTCGAGAACGCGCAGGGCGGGTTGTACGCCTGGTTGAAATCCAGCGTGACCTTTCCGTCCTTCGGCAGCGCTGAGTAGAGGAAGCGGCCCGCGCCGTAGGTCTCAGACTTGTTGGTCTCATCCGCGAAGATGACGAAGAGCGATTCGCCGTCCTCGATGACGGGCGTGAGCTCCAGCGCCTTGCCGTTGAGGGTGAAGCGAAGCGTGCCGGGAGACGGCATGGGCTCCACGGTTCCCAGCACGGTGGGGACGCTGATCTTCGTTTCCTTCGTCGCGGGCGTGAAGGTGGCTTCCACGCGGTAGGCCGCGCGCGCTGGGTACCGCGCGATGCCTTGGAAGCCCAACCGGGTCTTGGCCTGCGCGTCCTTCACGCGGAGCCCTACGCGCTCGCCGCGAACAATCACGTTGAAGCGCAGCGAGCCCAGCTGCAGCACGTCTGGCTTCCCTTCGCTGTCCGCAGTGAGCGCACCGCCCGCGAACGGCTTGCCTTCCTTCAGCACTGCGACGCCTTTCTCCGGCGTGAACGTCACGCTCTTCCCCTCGCGCGCAAAGGTGCCGAGCTTCGGTGGAGCAGGGAGGGGGAAGACGACCTTGTTGTCGGAGGCGGAGCCCGCGGTCTGCGTTCCCGGCTCGAGCCAGAGCAACGCGACCAGCGAGAGCCAACCGTCCTCTGCCTTGAGGCGCGTGAGTCGCTTCTCGTGCCAGGCGTTGGCGTCGCGCTCCACATCGGCATCGGACACGGAGAGAGCTGTCATCAGGAGGAGGGACGCGAGAACCATCTCGTCCGTCTAACGCCCGAGACCTTCCCGTTCAACGACGTGTTGGTGTGGGCTTTGGCCTCAAGAGCAAGAAGCCGCTCCGCGTGATCGAGCTCGCAGCGCCACCGCGGTGGGTCGTCGACGTGCAGCACTGACCACCCCCTCCCTGTCGAGGTGATGCGTGCGACACGGAGGCTCACGCCCACGTGGGCCTCGCCTTTGCACTCCCCGATGAAATCTCAATCGGAGGAGTCACATGCGTGTTGGTCTCTTAGGTCCCATCGTGGCCGCGTTCTATTCAGGTGCCGTTCCCTGCGACGAGGTACTCGCCGTGCCTTCCAATCCACAAGTCGATGCGTGCGTCTCCGCTCTGTCAGAGGCTTCAGAGGGCCTGTGGTGGATCAGCGAGTCGGATGATCAATTTCAAGTCGTGAAGTGGAGCGAGGAGCTCTCTGCTGGCTTCGGTCCGGAGCGACTCCTCGCCCACCTGGGCCGTCCCGCCACGGAGCCGGTCGAGGTCCGAACTGTGGACGACTTCTTCCGGCGCGCGATCACCGATCAACCGTGGCACTCGCCCCAGGAGCAGGACACGGTGCGCCGTTACCGCGTGCTGGTGGCGGCGATCAAGACCGAGCTCGCCGATCCCATCGTCTATCGCGTGAGCGCAGACGATCACCTCGACACCTTTGTGCTCGGAAGCGCAGGAGGGGTGATCTGTGGGCTCTCCACGACCGAGGTCGAGACCTGAGCGTTACGGAGTGACCCACCCGTCGAAGATGTTCAACGCGCCGTGCACAGGTTCGCGCGCTTCCTTCGCTTGAGGATCATTGGGCAGGTCGCGCGCCAAGCGGAACGTCAGCACCGTTGCCGACAAGCCCACGGGCAGTCTCGACTCCGCGGCCGGTGAGGAGATCAACCGGCTCGCTTGCATCTCGGGCGAAACACCCATTTATCAGTCCTTTACAGACGGTCGGGCCGCGGCCGGCTGCGCCTCGACTCGGGCCACCTTATGCTGTAGCAATCGAGAGCAACGGCTGGCGGTGGGTTATGCAGAGTGGTGACGAAAGACAGCTCACGAACGTCCGTGTCGCAACCGGGGATCCTGCCCTGGCCAAGGCGGATCACCGTGCTGAAGCGCAGCGCCGCTATCAAGATCTCCCGCTGCAGGAGCGCGTCCGCCTCGCGGTCGCGATGGTCGCCCCGAGTGAACGCTCTCAGCGCTAGCAGCGCGGTCGACGTTCTGGCGGAGCTCCTTGAGCTGCTCGCCCAGAAGGGGATCGCTCCAGTTGCGCTGACCGGCGGCGTCGCGTTCGGGGTCTGGGTAACGCCTCGGCACACCAACGACTTTGATCTCTGCGTTGTGGTCAGCGACACCAAATCCGTTGACAAGCTGATGGCCCGCTATGACGGACACCGGACGGGTCCAAGCGAGATACCGAGCATCATGAGTTTCTCCTTCCGGGGGTGGGAGGTGAACCTCTTCGTCGCCTCCGGCGCATATGAGCGATGCGCGATCGCGCGCGCCAAGAACACGACGCTCCTGGGCTTGCCCGTGAAGGTCGTGGCGGTGGAGGATCTCCTGATCCAGAAGCTGATCAAGCTTCGCAGCGACAAGCACAAGATCCTGCAGGACGCGGCCGATATCCGTGCCCTCGTCGATGCCTATCCTGATCGCGACATAGCGCACCTCCGTTCATGGCTCCCAGCCGACGAAGCCACCCTCCTGGAGGAGGCGGGACGGATCACCCCTGCAGAGCTGGTCTCACGGCTGGAGGCGGTCGGGCTCCGGTCGGGCTAGATCAGACAATGCCCCACGGTCGTCAGCGCGACGGCGGACGAGGGAGGACGGCGACCAACCCAGCGGCAACAACGATGACCAGAGAGGGGATGTGCATGGGTATCCTTTCGTGCGTCGTCCAGGAGCAAATGCGTTGCCAGCCACCTCAAGTTCGATATGGCGCGCTGCATGTTCGTACTGCTCGCACTGCTGGCCATCGTTCCTGTACCGCCGTCTCGGGCGCATCCCCTCACCGCAACGGATCTCCAGTCCTTCTCGCGGATCAGCGATCCCCGCGTGTCGCCGGACGGTCGCTGGGTTGTTTTCAACGTCCGCGATCCGGATCTGAAAACGAACTCCAGTCGCTTCAACCTCTGGCTCGCGTCGGTGGACGGCGCGGTGACCAAGCGCCTCACCGCGCACGAGGGGCGTGATCAGAACGGACGCTGGCTCGCGGACAGCAAGACTCTCGTCTTTCTCTCCAACCGATCCGGAAGCACCCAGGTCTGGAAGATGCCCGTGGAAGGAGGGGAGGCCACCCAACTGAGCAAGTTCCCGCTCGACGTTGAGGACCTCGCGGTCGTCCCCAACGGTGATCGCTTGGTGCTCACGTTCTCCGTCTATCCGGATATCGCGCCGGGGAAGGCGCTCGAAGCCACCGCCGAGCGTGACGCGAGCAAAGCGTCTGCCGTGGTCAAGGCGCGCGTCTACGATCAGCTGCTCTACCGGCACTGGGATTCGTGGGCGGACGGCAAGCGCAAGCATCTGTTTGTGTGGAAGGTGGGCGAGCCCACCGCGACGGACTTGATGCCAAAGCTGGACGTGGAAGCCCCGCCCGGACCTCACGGTGACGCGGACTCCATCGCGGTCTCTCCTGACGGTGCGGAGGTGGTCTTCGCCGCTCGAGCGATGAAGCCGAATGTGTCTTGGACCACGAACATTGATCTCTACCGAGCCCAGCTCTCCGGCGCGCCCAATCCCAAGGTCCTGACCACGGACAACCCCGCGCGCGACGACTCTCCGCTCTTCTCACCGGACGGACGGACGCTCGCGTACCTCGCGATGAGCCGCCCCGGCTTTGAAGCGGATCGCCAGAAACTGGTGTTGATGGACCGGGCCAACGGTCGCAAGCGCGTGCTCACGGAGAGTTGGGATCATTCGCCCGACAGTTTCGTTTTCTCCCCCGACAGCGCGTCGCTCTACGTCGCCGCCGAGGACATGGGAAAGCAGGGCCTGTTCAAGATCGACGTGAACAGCGGGCAGGTGACGCCGCTCTACGGCGCTGGCTCGAACCACTCGCCGCAAGTCGCGCGCGACGCGTTGGTCTTCCTCCACGAGACGTTCCGCTCTCCCGCTGAGCTCTACACGCTCCCCTGGGCAGCGCCGTCCGCGCCCAAGCAGATCACACGCCTCAACGCGGAGAAGTTGTCCGCGCTGCAACTGGGCGAGTACGAGCAGTTCTCCTTTCCTGGCGCCAAGGGCGACAACGTCTTCGGCTACCTGGTCAAACCGGTGGGCTTCAAAGGCGGGACCAAATATCCGCTCGTCTTCATCGTTCATGGCGGACCGCAGGGTTCGTCGCGCGACGCCTTCCACTA
>JBQTKE010000209.1:0-6280 GCA_052386435.1 Myxococcaceae bacterium | reverse complement strand
GGTGCGGGTCACGCCCTCGCCCAAGTCTTCGTGGGTGACGTAGGTACCCTCGGGCAGCGCGCCGTCGAACGGATAGTCGTCGCGCAAGTCCGGTGCGCAGGCGCTGCAAACAACTCCCAACAGGATGAATCCGAGCGCGCGCATCAGTACTTCACCTCCAAGCCCACCTGAAAGCTTCGCGGCGGCAGCGGCAAATACAGCGCGTCTCCCGCGTTGAGCAGGTTCTGGGCAATCCCATAGACGTTCGCCCACTGGCTAAGTCGCTGCGACAGCTTCACGTCGAGGTCCACATAGGGACGGGCCCAGACGAAATCGAGCACCCCATCTCCATCAACATCCGGCCGAAAGGGACGGCGACCGACCAGGGCGGAGCGAACAGTGACCTCGAATCCCACGGGACGCAGCTTCCACGACAGCTGCGCGGTACCTCGGTGCAGCGCGCGTCCTTCCAGGACCTCGCCTGTCCGCGCGTTGCGCGTAGCCGTGAGCGCGTAGCCCAAGTCCAACCACAGTCCGGTCACGATGCGCGTCTGCACCCCCACCTCGCCGCCCAGCATTCGTGCCGACGCGATGTTCGCGTAGCTGAACTGGGTGAGTGACTCCGCGGTGACTTCTTGCGTGGTCACCGTCGCGATCAGATCGCGCACGTCGGTGAAAAATGCCGACGCGGACAGCCGCAGCCAGTCCCGTGGCGAGGTGTCGACGGAGAGATTCACGCCTTGCGATCGCTCGGGCCTGAGTGCGGGGTTGCCCTGAACGATGTAACCCACGCTCGGGTTTTGAAAGAGCAGGTACTGCTCGGTGAAGCTGGGCGCGCGGAAACCCCACCCGTAAGAACCTCGCAGCGTCACCTTCGGAACGGGATCCCACCGCGCGGCGAGGCGCGGCGAGACGCTCGCTCCAAACATGGAGTCCACATCCACGCGGACGCCACCGGTCAAGGACAGACATGGCTCTGCCAAGAGCTTCCAGTCGTCCTGGAGCAACGCGCCAATTCGGTAGCGGCGCGCGCTGCCCAGGTTCAAGCGAGGGCTGAGCAGGTTCTCGAAGAGCGCCTCCACTCCGGCCGTTGCCAGGTGCGTCCCGAACGGTTGGTCCACCTGGAGCCCCACCTCGTAGAGCCGCTCGCGCGAATCAGCGTATTGATCCAACTCGCGTCCCGCGCGCTGATCCTGCTGGAGCTGATCTCGAAACTGAGCGTGGTGGGCGCGCAGCAACACCCGACCCTGCTCGGTGTGCGCGTAGGACACGGTCACCGCCGCGTCGAAAGCCTCGGAACGTCCGCGTCTATCAATCACCGCGCCGGTGCCAAGCGCGTCGATTCCCTGCTGCTCCTTGCGCGTGTATTCGGTGCGCGCTGTGACTTTCAGGTCGTCGGTGGGCTCAAGGGTCAACCCGCCGCCCACGTCCCACTGCCCCAACGCCGCACCGGTGGTCGCCACGTCCGCGGGGTTGAGATCGTAAGCATCCAGCGTGCGATAACCACCTTGGACCTGCACCCGCACGCCCGGCTTCACCACCCCGGCGATTCCTCGTGCGTCCACCTGATGCTGCGTTCCGTACGCGCCTCGGCCGGAGAGCTCGAACGGCTTGCCCGGGGTCCGAGTGATCAAATTGATCACCCCGCCCATCGCGTCGGATCCATAAAGGACGGACGCAGGGCCTTTGACGATCTCCACCCGCTCCACTTCAGTGAGCGAGAAGCGCGACAAATCCAGCTGCCCGCCCATCCGTCCCGCGGCGCGCTCGCCGTCGATCAGCACCAGCACGTACTCCGCATCCAGCCCCTGCAGCCGCACCGCGGCGCCTCGAGGCGTGCGCTCAATCTGCACGCCCGCCTGCGTCTCCAGCAGCTCCGCCAAATCCCGCGCGCCCGAGTCCTGAATCTGGCGGCGGGTGATGATCTCCGTCGCCACGGTGGAGTCCGCCTGGCGCTGCTCGGTTCGCGTTCCGGTCACCACCGTCTGGAACGCGGGCTCTGGGGCGCTGTCCTGTCCGCTGCGGGTCGGCTGGGCCCAGGCGCCGCTGACCCAAAGCGCGCTCGCTACCCAACCCAATGCTCTCGTCATGGCAACCACTTCTGAAATTGAGGATGAAAGTCATTATCATCAAGCTGGAGCGCCGCGCACCACCACCTGCCACGTCGAGCCAGCAGATCCCAGGTCTCAAAACGGCCGGCGATGGCCCTATCTACAAGACTTTACAAGTTGGCCCACTTGGTGCTGAAGGGTCCCACCATGGTTCGGAGGCTTTCACATGGCACTTAGATTCTCCCGCTTGGCCCCGGCGCTTTTGCTGCTCGCGGCGTGTCTTCCTGCTGGAACGGTGAGCAACTCGCGGCAGGCGCTCGCCATCATCGAGGCACGCAGCGGCAGCACGGTCCAAGGCTCTGCACTCTTCAGTCAGTACGATGACCAGGTCGCGCTCCAGCTGTTCGTCACCAACGCGACCCCAGGCAGCCACGCGGTCCACATCCACGAGACCGGGGACTGCAGCGCGGCGGACGCCTCCTCCGCCGGCGGTCACTGGAATCCCAACAGCGCCTCCCACGGCGATCCTGCGTCGACCAAGGCCCCGGCGCACCTGGGCGATTTGGGCAACCTCGACGTGGGCCCGGACGGTACCGGCTCACTTCGCGTCACCCGCTCTTCCTGGGCATTGGTGGGCGACGGCTCGGACGTAGCGGACGTGGTAGGCCACGCCATCGTCGTCCACGCCAACACCGACGACTTCACCACTCAACCCGCTGGCAACGCCGGTGGCCGCGTCGGCTGCGGCGTCATCCGTCTGCTCGACAGCGATGTGCCCACCAACGCCGCGCCCAACAACGGCGTGGGCGGCACCACCGGGCGGTCGGTCACGGTGAACCTCTTCCCCCGTTCGGCCAGCTCCGCCAGCGGCACCGCGACGTTCACCCAGCAGGGCAGCAAGGTGCACCTGGAGGTCAAGGTCGCCAACGTCTCCCCCGGTTCCCACGGCATTCACCTGCACCAGTACGGTGATTGCAGCGCGGCGGATGGCACGTCGACCGGCGGTCACTGGAATCCCTCCAGCGTCAACCACGGCGGTCCCACCGCGGCGGCGCACCACGCCGGTGACTTGGGCAACATCGAAGTCGGCGCGGACGGAAAGGGAACGCTGAATTTCGACTCCAGCGAGTGGGTGGTCGACGCGGCGCTCGTCGCTGGCAAGCGCGCGACCAACGACGTGATTGGCCGAGGCATCATCCTTCACGCCAAGGTCGACGACCTCATAACCCAACCCACCGGCAACGCGGGTGACCGCATTGCCTGCGGCGCGATTGGCGTCGACACCTTCCCCACGCCGACCGCGGCCACGGCGCGGATGGATGCCCGCAGCGGTTCATCCTCCACCGGCACCGCGTCGTTCGCAGCGGCCAGCGGCGGCGGCGTGACGCTGACCTTGAACATGACCAACCTCACCCCCGGGATGCACGCCGTCCACCTGCACGACAAAGGCGACTGCAGCGCGTTCGACGCG
This sequence comes from Myxococcaceae bacterium, assembly GCA_052386435.1. Taxonomy (GTDB): domain Bacteria; phylum Myxococcota; class Myxococcia; order Myxococcales; family Myxococcaceae; genus JBQTKE01. The sequence goes on along the minus strand of JBQTKE010000209.1, from coordinate 2,779 downwards.
ACTTCCACCGGCGGTCACTGGAACCCCACCAACATGGCGCACGGCGCCCCCACCGCCGCGGCGCACCACGTGGGCGACGTTGGCAACCTCATGGCGAACGCGAACGGTACCGGCACCCTGACCTTCACCCAGTCTGACTGGGCGGTCGTCGGCGAGAAGGGCGTCGTCGGTCACGCGGTCATCGTGCACGCGGCGGTGGACGACTTCGTGACCCAGCCCACCGGCAACGCGGGTGGACGCATCTCCTGCGGCGTCATCACCCTGGACAACCAGCAGCCCAAGCCGCCGCGCAAGGTCATGGCGACTCTGGAAGCGAAGAGCGGCACCGCCACCACTGGTCTGATCACCCTGACCGAGACCGGCGATCGCGTGACCCTCAACCTGGACGTGCTCAACGCCACCGTCGGCCAGCACGGCGTGAGGCTGCACCTGGTACCGGACTGCAGCGCCGCGGATGGCGCTTCGGCCGGTGCAGCGTGGACGCCGGTCCAAGTCGGCGACCTGGGCAATCTCACTGTGGCGGCAGGCGGCCGTGGCACCCTCACCGTCTCCAACCCCTACTGGTTCATGGGCGATGGCGGCACCGCCAGCAACCCCGTGGACGTGAGCACCGCGGCGGATGGCGGGCTTAATGCGCTCCCCGACGGCGGCGTGCCCCGCTTCGAAGTCCTGGGCCGCGCCCTCATCATCCAAGCCGGCGCTGCCGGTGAAGGTAACCGAGTCTCCTGCGGAGTTCTGAAATGAAGAGCCTGATCGCGTTGATGACAGTGCTGTGCGTGAGCTGTGGCGGGACGACCAAGGCGAAGAAGTCCGAGGTACCTTCGGAAGTGGACCGGGTAACCCGAATGGCGGCGGCGATGATCCGCTCCAGCGCGCAGGTGAAGGACGCCGTGGGTGAGAAGCTCCAGCTCTTCCGGTGGAAGCACGGTGGCATCGGCACCAGCGGCAGCATCGGCACCGCCTACTTCGTTCTTCCCGTGAGCGGTGCGCGCGGCGAGGCCGAGGTCTTCGTGGAGGCCAGCCGCGAGAACAGCATCTGGACGCTGAGCAACATGGTCCTGGCCCGAGCGGATGGCTCCCAGGTGGATCTCATCTCCGGTAAGACCGCCTCCGCGAAGGCCGCCGCTGGCGGGCACAAGTGTCACTGAGGTGAGCGCGGCGAGTCTGGTTCAGCGGGCGGAAGCAGTCGCGCCTGACTTGACTTCCAGCCTCTGAACCAGAGCCAGCTGTTTGCGGTAGGCGCGCTGAGCAGCATCCCGCTTGCGACGCGCAGCAAAGACCGGCTTCGCGGAAATGCGCCGTTCCGCCTGGGCACGACGCATCTTCTTCAGGAACGTTTCCGCGTAGGTCACGTCACCCTGGAGCCGCTCGAGCTTGGCTCGAGCGCGCAGCAACCCTCCATTCGTCGCGACGGGGCGCGGCTTCGGAACCGGAATCACCGATTTAGATTGCGGGGACTCCACGACGACGGGGACAGGTTGAGCGATCGCGTGACGGGCCTGACGGATTGCCAAGTACCAAGCAACACCACTCACCAAGGCCAAGGCCAACAACGCATAAAAGACGGCGAAGGCGCGCTGACGAGGGGTCGATCGGGCGATCGCCGCATCCAGAGTCTCCAGTTGAGACCGAAGTCCTCCGGAAGACTTCGGATACCAGCCCACGGCTCCGTTCATGGCTTTGCATCCTACACAGGCGGGCCCTTGATTCCCTACGCGTCGCGCCATGTGGGCACTGGCCGGGTTCACTGCGCAGCGCCCCGCTAGCCACTGCCAACCCGAACCAACAACTGTGGCCGTCGCAAGCGCCGATCTTCAGCCACTTAGGGCGGCAGCCGCGGACGGAACACCCAAAGGATCCGGCCTCCCCGACAACTCAACGATAGAGGCGCGCACCTCCGCCATGAGCTCGGGCAACTGGTCCTTCCCCCGGCCCTGAGTCGAAATCGGCGCCCCGAACCGAACCGTCGCGCTCCGGTGGTATTCGACATACAGCTTCCGAGGCGGAACCATGCTCGCCGTCCCCTCAATCCACAGCGGGATGATCGGAACGCCCAGATCCAGGGCGACGTGAAACCCGCCCTTTTTAAACGGGCCCAATTGACCGTCCTTGGACCGAGTCCCCTCGGGCGAGATCCAAATCGAAACCCCGCTCTGAACCATCTTCTTCGCCTTCTCCAGCTGCTCAATCGCGCGCGTCCGATTCTGACGATCAATCGGCACGAACCCCGACGCCACCAACGCCGGCCCCCAGACCGGCACCCGCTGCAGCGACTGCTTCATTACCATTCGCATCGAGCACGGCACCGCACCCATCAGCGCCGGGATATCCAACAGCGAGCCATGGTTTGACATCAGGATGTACGACTGCCCCTTCGCGAAGTGATGCCGACCCGACGCGCGAAGCGATCCATTTCCCGAGGTGAAGATCCGCCGCCAGTACCCATCCAGCAGCTTGTCCGCGGACTCCACCGACGCCGTCCCCATGACAGTGCGAGCCAAAAACCGACTGGAGATGTCCAGCGTGTACAGAGCCGTCTTCAGCAGCGGCATCACCCCGCGTTTGGCGACGAGGCTGGGCGGCTCAAGATGATCCTGCAGAATTTCGACGGGCTCTGAGCGCATGGACCCGACTCTTACTCAGCTTCGTCATGGTTGGGTCACGAGCTTTCACGCCAGGGCCTCCGCATTTCAAGTGATCGAATTTAGGAGGCTCTCCCGGATGGTCGGGTTGAAAGCCGCGCGGCGGCCTGTCTGCGCAAGGTTGCCGTTGAAGCTCG
>JBQTKE010000208.1:0-2503 GCA_052386435.1 Myxococcaceae bacterium | reverse complement strand
GGCGGTCCCCGTCATGCACCGCGCAGGTGTCGGTGGCTCCGCGCCGCTTGGTGAAGGTCAACGACACGCTCACGCCCGTCCTCCGTCTCACGCCACGATGGACTCGTGCGACGCAAACCGGCAACGGGTAGGAGGGGCGCGCCGCAAACCGCTCAACAGTTCAGCCGCCCGTCAGGTGGTCGTTGCACGGTCTTAGCGGCCCCAGTCCGGGGTGGTGTACTGGCCCTTCTCCACCGGCAGCGGCATCTGGTTGTTGCCCTCGAAGGTCATCACGTAGAGCGACGAAGCACCGGCGCGCGTGGAGGTGAAGAGAATTAAGCGGCCGTTGGGCGAGAACGTGGGCTCTTCGTTGTTGCCCTGGTCCTGCGTGAGGCGCGTCACCTTGCTCGTCTCCACATTGATCGTGAACAGGTCGAAGGCGTTTCGCTCATCGCGCGCGGTGAAGGCGATCAGATCTCCGCGAGGCGACCAGCTGGGCGTCTGGTTGTAGTTTCCCTGGAATGTCAGTCGACGCGCCTCGCCACCACCCGCGCCCATCACGTAAACCTGAGGCGAGCCGCCGCGGTTGGACACGAAGGCCAGCCGCTTGGAGTCCGGGGACCAGGTAGGGCTGGAGTTGATGAAGAAGGGCGTATTGGTGAGCTGGACGGGGCTGCTGCCGTCCGCGCTCGCGGTCCAGACTTGCGCGCTCTCTCCGCTTGCCACCGAGTACGCGATCTTCTTTCCGTCCGGCGAGAACGCGATTCCGGTCGACATCTGTCCGGAGGTTTGGATCGGGAAGGTCTGGCCGCCGCGCAGGATGTAGAGGTCCGGGTGCCCCTTCTTGTAGCTGGTGTAGCCGAGCACACCGTTTGGCCCCAGCGCGGGCAGGAGGTTGATGGTTCCGCTGGCGATCACCTGCGGGTTGCGACCATCCCAGTCCGCGAGCAGCACGTCCTTGTTCGCGCCGTTCTTGCGCACGAAGGTGATGCGGCTGCCGAAGGGGCCCGTCTCGCGGGTGAAGTGCTTGTAGAGCGCGTCCGCGAACAGGTGCGATAGCCGGCGCGCGTCTCCTACCGGAACGGACTGCGCGAACTTGAGGTCCTCCTTGCCGCCGCCCACGGAGAAGAGACGGAGCTCGCCCCTGAGGTTCCCGCCCTCGACCGCGAGCTGCGTCTTCACCAACGCCTCCGCGCCCACGTCCGTCCAGCGCGCGAAGTTGATGCTGCCCGCGGTCATGCCTTCCTTCGCGTCCGCGAGGAATGACTTGCGATCCAGCAGCTGAAAGATGCCAGCCGCGGAGAGGTCGAAGACCAGCGCGTCGTCGAACTCCTTCGCCCTGGTGCTGGGCACGGCCGCGTCGGCGTTCGCGTGCGCGACGGCCATGGGGAGCGGGCGGAAGTTCGCGCCGGAGATCTGAATGACCGGCGCCTGAGCGAGCGCCTGCGCGGAGAGGAGAACGGCTGCGACGAGGAGGGAACGTTTCAAGGCTTGAACTCCAGAACGACGCCGACCTTCTGCAGCGATGCGCGCAGATGTTCGGGAGGAGGGGAGAACGGCGAGGCTTTCTTCACCGCGCTGAGCACGGCGCTGTCGAACAATGGGTTGCCGGAGGTCTTGAGATCCACTTTCTGCAGAGACCCGGTTTTGGTGATGAAGATTCGAACTTGCGCCTTGAGGTGCAGGCGCTCCTGTTCGGAGATGGTCTGCGACACGTCGTAGTTGCGACGAATCTGCGCTGAGAGCATGCCCCAGTAGCGCTCGCCTTCGGCGGTGGCGGCGTCACCTTCCACATCGCCATACTCGGCACCTTCCAGCTCATCCAGATTCGTCTTCTTCGACGTCTTGTCGAACGCTCCGAAGAGCTTCTTGCGGCGGTCCGCGGTGTTCTGCACGCCCTCTTGCTTCGCGACCTTGGCGGGCGAAGGCGGAGCCGGAGCGATTGAAGGCGCGGGGGCCGGAGTGGGGACGGGTGGAGGTGCTTCGGGAGCTGGCACAGGCGGCGCTTCAGTCTTCACCTCCTCCGGCGGAGGCGGCAACTCTTCCTTGCGCGGGAGCAGCTTCTCGTCGCGCGGTTTCCCTTTGCGCACCAGCGACGCGACGATCGGCTTCTGATTGAAGTCGATGGCGGGCGGCGCGACGAGCCAACTGTAGAAGAGGCCTACGGCAATCACGCCGAAGTGACCGGCCAGGGAAATGACGAGGAACGGCCCCCACGCCGTGGGCTTCTTGATCAACAGGCTGTGGTGGCTGGCAGCGGAGCCCATTGGTCTCTAGCGTCGCGTTTCCTTCTTTTTTCCCTTCGACGCCAAGGGGTCGGTGATCATTCCGACGTTGTTGATCCCCGCGCGCTGCGCCGCGGCCATCACCTCAACCACCACGCCGTACTGAATCTGCCTGTCCGCGTGAAGGTAGACCTCTTTGTCCGCTTGGGCCTTGGCGTTGGCACGTAACTTCGCCTCGAGATCGTCCAGCGGCACTTCGGCTTCGCCAATGAACACCCGGTTGGCGGCGTCCACGGAGA
>JBQTKE010000207.1:0-10082 GCA_052386435.1 Myxococcaceae bacterium | reverse complement strand
CTCCGCCTCCTGACGCCCAGAACCTCCGAAGCGAACGAAGCTGTCGACGAGCCCACGCGCCGCCAGCTCGCGCACCGCCCCCTCTTCGCTCTTCGCTTCGCCTTGCACGCCCATCCACGCGGTGGCGTTTCCGCTCTCGCTCAGAGCGCGCGACAGCGCCTGCGCACGCGCGGGGTCGGTCTCGGTCTTCAACGCCTGCGCAATGAGCTGTGTGGTGCGGAGTCGGCGCGCCTGGCCGGCGCCTTCAAGGATCGCGAGCTGTCGCGCGCCAGAAGTCCGACGGACAGCCGTGACCAGAGCGTCAATCGACGCATCGTCCCCCAGCTCCCCCAGCGCCCCCGCGGCGACGCGCAGCACGTGCGGGTCGAGATCCGCGCGCGCCAGCGTCGCCGCCAGAATCGGAGCGACCGCGGAATTTCCGCTTCCCCCGAGCGCATCGACGAGGCCCAGCCGCAGCGAGAGCAACGCGGAAGGCTTGATCGCGGGCGCGAGAGGAGGCTCGCTGTTCAGATCTTCGGACACGCGCACCGAGGGCGACGTGAACGCGGCGAGATCCGCCAGCGCCCAAACAGCGTCCGGTCCCAAGGCGCGGAGCATCCGTCCCATCGGCGCGAAGTTGCCGCGGCGGGTGCGGTCGAGCTGCCCAGCGACGGTGGGCAGCGTCTGCACCTTGGCGAACAGGTCCGGGTTCTGCGCGCGCGCGGTTTCAACTTGAGAGCGCAACGACTCCGGCAACGACGCGCCGTCCACCAGCAATCCACCCGCGAAGGCCGGGGTGGCGACCAACATCACGGCAATCAGGTTTTTCATCGGCCGCTCTCCCACCACTTCGCTTGAGGAATGGCGCGAATGGAATTCGTGCCGCAGTGCACTTCACCGAGGTTGAGGTGGTACGTGTACCAATCGTCGATCCACTTCACGGTCACGCCCGCCTTGGCCAACGCGTCTTCGGTCGCCGCCTTGAAGAGATCGCGAGCAGCGCCGCCATTCACCGGCAACACGGGACCGAACGGATCCGGCGCGATGAACGTGTCGTCCTTCGAATAAAGCCCGTTCACCTGACCGGGGTTGTAGGCGATGCCCAAACCGCTATCGCGCTCGAAGAGCACCGGCACGCGGAGCACATCCGCTTCGGTGATGCCGGTCTGGGATTTGAGAACTGACAGCTGGCCTTCAATCTTCGACGCAGCGGCGGCGCTGTACGCGCGCACGGTGTAGCCACCCGCGGTCGAGGGAAGCGCCAGCGCCTGATCAATGGTGACCTCAGCGTCGGTAAAGCCGCCGAAGACGCCGCTGCCGTAACGCTGCTTGCCAGTGAAAAGCTTGGTCGCGCCACGGCCGGACTGCTGTGCGCTCTGCAGCAGCGAAATCGCCAGCATTGGATCCGCGAGCACCACCGCCCAACCCCGCGCGCTGTTCGTCTTCACGAAAGACATGGTCTCGTCCACGTGGCCCACGATCAGCCACGCTGTGTCGACGTAGACCGGCGGTTGCACCTTCTGGTCCTCCAGCATCTTCTGGAAGGCACGGTCCGGATAACGGCCAGCCGTCATACCGCGGTAGATGCGGCCCATCGGATAGGAAACGCCGTTGAAGGTGTGCGGTGGAATCGTCTCCGTGTTGCCGAACGAGTTCAGCGAATCGTCGTCGGAGCGGTCATTCCGATCGAAGTGCGCCAACGCCGCCGAGTTCTCACCGCGCAGCTTGTAGATGATGCGGCCGCCCGTGCGCAGCGCGGAGGAGGAGATCTGGTTGGCGGACCGGATGGAGAAGCGGATCGCATGCTGCTGCCCATTGGCGCCTGGCATTGTCGCGTAGCCGGTCTCGAAGTAGTCCTGGTTCCACGGATCATCGCTTCCCCACTGGTACAGAGGCAGCGGCGAGAGCAGGCCGTTGAGCGCGCTGCGGAAGCGGGAGAACTCGGTGGCCTGAACCGCGGAGACGGTGAAGCCCGTGCCCTGCTGCAGGTGGTGCGAGAGGAGCACCGGCGCAACACGCAGGCGCACCACGTCGCTCAGATCCACCGAGGGAGCGGTGACCTTGAGGGTCACGTCAACGAAGCCATCCCAGACGGCAGCGCTGCGAACGACGTCCGTGCCTTCCAGATAGAAGTCGACACCCGCGCGCAGGTCCGCGCCGGTGAGCTGATCCGCCGCTCCGTTCCACTGGACGTACTCGCTGCCCTCCTTCTTAAAGAGCCGCACGGACTTCGCGGCCGCGGTCGAAACTTGCAGCGTACCGATCGCGTTGTCCGGAGCGGTAGCCCAGGCAGCGACCTTGAGCAGCGCCATGTCCAGCAGGTCCTTGGTGCCGTTCACGAGCTGATCCGCGCCATCGAAGCACGCATCCAGTTGCGCATCGGTGCGGCGATCGCTGGTCTCACTGTCCCCGGCGTAGGCGCAGCGCCCGCTGTCGTCGTCCAGGTTCGGGAGGAAGATCGCGCCGCGGGTCGCATCCCACGTGTCTTCGTTCTGCTCGTCGCCCGTTCCGGTGAGCGACACCACGCCGTCGCGATCCACGTCGGCACGGAGATCGGCGCGAGGGCCTTCCCGCTCTGCTTCGACGACGCCGGCGTCGAGCTGTTGCTTGTTCGAATTCGCCAAATCGGGCGTCTGGCCCGAGAGGGTTGCGAGGTTGGACTGCGAACCGCAGGCGCACAGCATGACCAACGACGCGGCGATGCTCAGCCGGCGACTTCCAGGGAGATCAAACATCCAGCCTCCAGAACGTTGAACAAGGCGCACGCCTTTAGTTTCGAGGACGCCTCGAAGCAATGGGGCGGACGAAAAACGCGCGCAGAGAACCACTGGGCAACAATTCGTGAACGAAGAAAGAGTAAGGCTGTCACATGACTGAGACGGACCCTGAGCTCGTTTGGCTTAAAGAGGTGTACCAACCCGGCGCACGTCAGCTGACGGTGCGCGCGGTCATCGCGGGAATGCTGCTCGGCGCCGCGATGTGCATCTCCAACCTCTACATCATTCTGAAGACTGGCTGGAGCATCGGGGTCACCATGACCGCGTGTATCCTCGCCTACGCGATCTTCACCTTCGCGAAGTGGCTGCGGATCACCTCGCAGTCCTTCACGCCGCTGGAGAACAACGCGATGGGGTCGGTCGCGTCCGCTGCGGGTTACATGACCGGCGGCGGAAACATGGCCGCGTTTCCCGCGCTCTTGATGATCACGTCGATTCGGCCCAATGGTTGGGCACTTGTGGCTTGGTTCGCGGTCATCGCCGCGCTCGGGGTCTGCGCGGCCATCCCGATCAAGAGGACACTGATCAATGTGGAGAAGCTGCCGTTCCCCACGGGCACCGCAACGGCCGAGACGATTCTGAGCCTTCACGCGCACGGCGAAGAAGGGATGCGCAAAGGCAGACGGCTGGGCTGGGCGTCATTGATCAGTGCGCTCATCCCTCTGCTTCAAGCCAAGCTCCCCTACTGGTCTTTTCGGCTGCCGGACATGTTGCCGCTTCCGCTTCGTCTGAAGGGCGTGGAGCTTTCACGCTGGTCGCTTGGCATTCCCATCACGCCTGCGCTCATTGGTGCGGGCGCGCTCATGTCTTTTCGCATTGGCTGGTCGCTGCTGCTGGGCGCGGTGATCGCCTTCGGCGTGCTGGCGCCCCAGCTCTTCGAAGCGGGCTTGGTCGAGGCCAGCTATTCGTCGATTGTGAAGTGGACGCTGTGGCCCGGCACGGGTGTGCTGATCTCCTCGGGCTTGCTCTCTTTCGCGTTTCAGTGGCGCACGCTGGCGAAGTCGCTCAAGCAGCTGGCGGGGAGCTTCAAGCCGAAGCGAACCGATGATCCTTTAGATGCCGTGGAAGTGCCGATGTCTTGGTTCGTGATCGGCTTTGTTCTGCTCGGCCCAATCGTCGTCGTTTTGATGAAGACGATGTTCGACATCCCGATCTGGGCCGGGCTGCTCGCGCTGCCGCTCTCCGTGGTGATGGGGGTGATCGCGGCACGCGTCACCGGCGAGACCGACGTCACTCCGACGAAGGCCCTGGGCCCGCTTACCCAATTGATCTTCGGCGCGCTGATCCCGGGACAACTCGGGAGCAACATCATGAGCGCCAACGTCACCGGTGGCGTGGGACTGCACTCCGCGGATCTCTTGGTGGACCTGAAGTCTGGCTACTTATTAGGTGCGAATCCACGACAACAATTCATAGCTCAAATGTTTGGTGTCCTCGCCGGAGCGGCCGCGGTGGTTCCTGTTTTTTATTTGCTCGTCCCCTCGCCGGATCTCCTCGGCACTCCGGATTTTCCCGTGCCGTCCTCCCAGGTCTGGGCGAGCGTCTCGAAGATGGTGGTGAACGGAATCGGTTCACTGCCTTCCTCTGCGCGGACCGCGGCGGGGATCGGCATCGCAGTGGGAGTCGCGCTCACGCTGCTGGAGCGCTTCGCACCAGGACGTCTGAAGCCCTTCGTGCCATCTGCGTCTGGGCTCGGCATCGGTATGGTCGTTCCTGGACCGAGCTCCGTGGCAATGTTCCTCGGCGCGACGCTGGCGGAGGTCGTCCGTCGTCGTCGTGGCGGCTCCGCGGACGGCGTGATCATTCCGCTCGCTTCAGGCGGAATCGCGGGCGAATCGCTGATGGGCGTGCTCGTGAAGATCCTTCAAGCAGTCGGTGTGATCCCGCGCGCGTGACGCGCTGAGAGAAAAATCTGACGCGATACGAAATGCTTTTTTTGATGAGACCCATTGCGCCTACAACTGACGCTCGAACAGGATGCTTGCCGCTCATTCACCAAGGGGACTCACATGAGAAACGCATCTTTGATGTTGCTCGTGCTGTCTGTTGGTTGTGGGGGAGCGCAGCAGGCCGAAAGCTCCGAAGAACTGTTGGTCAACACGTCTGAGATCATCAACGGAACGCCGACGTCGGATCTCCCGGCGGTTGTCGCGCTTTACGGTCACAAGCCAGGCGAGCAGAAAGGTGCGCTCTGCACCGCCACGGTTGTTTCACCCACCATCCTCCTGACTGCCGCTCACTGCGTCCACCCAGAGACCGTGGGCGAAGGGAATGAGTTCGGGGTCTTCACCACCAACGACATCACCGACCCCAACAACCGCGGGACGCCGTTGCCGGTGAAGGAAGTGCACTGGAATGAGAAGTGGAGCGCGCAGAACCTGATGGCGGGCGCGGACATCGCGGTCGTCATTCTGGATCAGCCGACCACCATCCCCCCCATGCCGTTCAACCGCGCGCCGCTGCCGACGACCTTCACCGGCACCCCGGCGAAGGTCATTGGCTACGGCCTGAACGACGGCTTCGGTCAGACGGGCGCCGGCATCAAGCGTCAGGCGACCATCAAGCTGAACAGCTTCGATGATCAGTTCGTGAAGACGGGCAGCTGGTTCGGCACCACCATCTGCAGCGGTGACTCCGGCGGGCCGGTGTTCGTCGACATTAACGGCGTGCAAACCATCGTCGGCGTGAACTCGTTCGGATTCATCTACTGCCTCGGCGAGGCGAGCAGTACCCGCGTCGACGCGAACCTGGTCTTCGTGAACAAGTACCTGCCGGCCCCTGTCAGCGTGCCGTAAGGCGTTTTTGGGGGTCCCTTACCGCCAACGCGCGGTGAGGGACCCCCTTCGTCTCGAGCGCCAGACCCCGACTTGTCCGCTCGCGCCCCATTCCGCGCCTCATCCCGTGAAGTAGCGGTCCTCTTTCCGCGACACGCGGTTCTGCCGCACCAGCTTGATGAGAATCGCTTGAAGACTTCGCTCCGCGAGTGGGTACAGCACCTCGGGTATGTCCGCGTACGCACGCGGCACCAGCTCCGCGATCGTCCCTCCGTCGGCAGGAATCGACTCCAGGACTTTCTTCTCTCGCAGCTCGCGGTGGGAGATGTACTGCGTGAGCTTCCCCACCCCGTCCGGCATGGGTGATCCATGCGCGGGATAGAGCGTGGTGACCGGGAGCTCGCGCAGCCGTTCCAGCTGGGCGAGGTAGTCGATCATGTCCCCTTCGGGCGGATCGATCAGGATCGTTCCCACTCCCGCGACCATGTCTCCCACGATGCCCGCCTTCGACACCGCGTCGATCAAACACAAATGACCGCGCGCGTGGCCGGGCGTGTGGAGCACGGTGAGCTTCATGGAGGGCACGCCCTGCAAGACGATCTCTTCACCCTCTTTGAGCAGACGCTGCGCCGGGATCGGCAGCCGATTCGCCGTCTGTTCGTGGCACCAGATGGGGATCTTCAACCGCTCTGACACCGCGACCGCGCCGCCCACATGATCCGCGTGGTGGTGCGTGAGGAACACCGCCTTGGGCCGTAGCCCTTCCGAGCTGAGCCCCGTGACCAAAGCCAACAGCCGCGCGTACTGCCGAACTTCGGCCGCGCCCGGATCCACGATCAGCAGCTCACCGTTCCCAACCACGTAGCTGTTGGTGTGCGTCGCCGGGGGGAGGGTGGGCGTCTCCAGCGGGAAGAGGCGGATGCCTCGCTGAAACTCGATCCGCGTGGGGATGTACGCGGTGCAGTGCGGTTGCTGGCGCAAGCGCGCCGCCGCGTCCTCGACGGTGCTGTACGTGGTGAGCGTCCGCAGCGCGTGGAGGTTGGGTGGATGCAGGAGCGCGCTCCCCACGTCCCAACGGGCCAACGCGTGCGCGGGAGAGATCCACGCCCCTTCCGCCAGCTCGCCCGGCCAGAGCTCCGCGTTCGCGTGGCGCGGCGCCTCGACCAGGAAGAAGCGCGCGTCGAAGCGAGAGGGCAGAAAGGTCGGCGTGATCCACCGGCCCGCGTCCAGGAAATGGCCCGCCTTCAACGTCAGCCGGTGCGCGTCCAAAATCTGCGCGAAGGTTCGCTTCTTATCCAGCAGATCCCTGCGCGCCGCAGCCACCTCCTCCGGACGGAGCTTCTCCGCGCCCGAGGCAATGAACACGCCCGTCTCTTCAAGCAGCTCGCGCGCCGCCGCCACGCGCAGCGCTGCGTCTTGCCCTTCCGCGCCCACCACGGGGATCTCCGCGTCCGTCGAATCCAGCCGACCACCCGGAAATGCGTAGAACCCTCCCGCGTAGGACAGGTGCGCACCTCGGCGCAACCAATAGACCTCCACGCCCGAAGCAGCGCCCCGCACCAGAATGACAGCGGCGGCCTCCCGCGCCCTCGGCACGCCCTCCGTATTCCTGGGGATGCCCGGCAGCGCCTCGCTCATGCAATCCTCGTCGTGGTGGTGATCTGTTCGAGCAGCACCTGCGCCGCCTCAAGCTGGTCCGGCCGGACATAGATACGAGAGAGCCGCACCGCGCTGCTGTAGCGCTGGTAGAGCGGCGTGTAGCGGGCGACCTCCGTCAGCCGGCCGCTGTGCGGATCCACGATGTACAGACTGGGACCGCCGCGTTCGTCGAAATACTTGGAGAGCACGCCCAGCGACTCCACCGAGAAGGATTCAATCTTCTTCGAGGCGAGCGCGTCGCCCAGCGTCTGCAAGTCATAGCCTTCGTCGCGCTGGGTGAATTGCGCCAAGAGCTTGAAGCCGCGCCGCGAAACAATTCGCTGTGCCCAGCGGTTCTTGGATCGGCGGAGCACTGAGTAGAGCGCGACGTCGTCGCATTCGAGAAACGCATCCGGGTCGTGCGGGATCTCGAATTCGCCCGGCGACTCCTCGTAGTACTGGTGGAGCATGTGATCGAAGTTCACCGCGGTGTGGTGGTAATAGACCGAGATGAACATGTGGTAGCGGCTGAGAAGAAAGTCTTCGAACGCAAAGGCCGCCGCGCGAGACAACGACAGATACGCCTTATCGTCCTTCACCGACGCCTTGAGGTTCTGGACGATCCAGTCGAAGTCGTACCGGCCGTAGTTAACGCCTGTGTAGAAAGAGTCGCGGAGCAGGTAGTCCATGCGATCCGCGTCGAGTTCACCCGAGACGATCGCGCGCAAGAGGGGAAACCAGTCAACGCCTGCGTGGGAGAAGTCCACACCTTCCGGAGTCCGCGCGCCGGTCACCAACGCGACCAAGGACTCCGGACTCAGCCGGGGAAACTGCACGCGAATGATCTGAACGAGCGCGCTGTCGAGGAGGATCTTCGCGGTGAAGTCTTCATGCGTCGCCTGCACGTCAGGTCCCGGTCTGTCGGGAGGCAACCACTCCGGAAGTTGAAGCAACGCACGCCGCGGGGCGATCCGTTCGGACGCGTGAGACAGCGGCATGTGCCCAATGTCATGGCAGAGCACCGCCAACCGAACCGCCTCTCGAAAGCGCACGCACACTTCCGGAGGAAGCCTGGCGTTCGTTGAAACGGCGTCGAAGAGCCGGGACGCGACGTGCATCGCCCCCAGCGAGTGCACATGTCGGGTATGCGTGGCACCGGGAAAGGCGAGATCGCCAAAGCCAAGCTGTCTGACATTGCGGAGCCGCTGGTAGAAACGGCTGTCCACCACCGCCTTCTCTTCGTCGCTGACCGTGATGGTCCCGTGAATGGGATCTCGAATGCGCATCGCGCGAGGCACTATGCTCAAAACCAAGCCGAATGCGCGGAATTGATTTCTGGGTTCGCTCGTAGGAACCTGTTAGGCGTTTAATCCTCGGCATCACTGAATGCTTATTTCCATCCTCCACAACCGCGACCACGAGCTCCTGGAAAACGACCCGGGTCGCGAAGCGCGAGAGGATGTGGTCCGAGTCGCCGCCGCGCTGGCCGATGCGCTCACCCGCGGGAAAGTGAACGCGGAGCCGCTCGCGGTCGAAGGCGACGGACTGGCTTTCGTGGAGGGGCTGCGTCAGCGCAAACCGAATCTGGTGGTGAACCTCTGCGAATCGCTCGCGGCGGACAGCCGGGGGGAGATGGTCGTCCCGTGCCTGCTCGACATGCTGAACATTCCGTACACCGGCTCGTCCGCGCTCTCCCTCGGCCTGGCCCTTCATAAGGACAAGGCGAAGGAGTTGCTGCGCGCTCGCGGAGTCTCCACGCCGGAGTTCCGCCTGGTGGAGCATCCGGAAGACCTCGCGACAGTGGATCTCCCCTTCCCTCTGATCGTGAAGCCCGCCCGCGAAGATGCGTCCGTCGGGGTGAGCTTCGACTCCGTCGTCTGCGATCCGCCCAGCCTGGGCCGCGCGGTGATGACGGTGCTCAAGACGTTCGAGCAGCCTGCGCTCGTGGAACAGTTCGTCGCCGGCCGTGAGATCTACGTCCCGGTGCTGGGCAACAACCCGCGGCGCGCGCTTCCCCTCTCGGAGATCCACTTCGGCGCGGCCTTCCAGGACAAACCGAAGATCGTCTCCTACGCGGCGAAGTGGTTGCCCGAATCCCCCGAGTGCGTGGACAGCCCTTCCGGCCCCTGCGTGCTCGACAAGAAGATCCAAGCGAAGGCGGTGGACGTGGCGTTTCGCGCGTTCGCGGCGCTCGGCTGTCGTGACTATGGACGGGTGGACCTGCGCCTGTCCGAAGCGGGCGACCCCTTCGTCATCGACATCAACCCCAATTGCGATCTCCACCCCGGAGCCGGTTTCGCCAAGGCGGCCGCGGCTGCCGGAATCGATTACCCCTCGCTCGCGCAGCGACTGGTGGAGATCGCCGTCGAAAGAAGCCATGGAAATTCGTCCGATCGAGCCGCACGACCGGGAAGCCCTGTCCGCCTTGTTGCGCAGAATCGAAACGTTCTCGCCGCAAGAGGTGGAGTGCGCGCTCGAGGTCATCGACGTCGCGCTCAAGCCGAGTGACCCGTCGTATCGGGTACTGGTCGCCTACAAAGACAAACGGCTGGTCGGCTACATCTGCTTCGGCCCCACGCCAATGACCGACGGCACCTACGACCTCTACTGGATTGCTTCGGATCCGGACGTGCGCGGCCAAGGCACCGGAGCGACGTTGGTCTCCGCGATGGAGGGCGAGCTGCGCCGGCGGAAGGCGCGGATCATCCGAGTCGAAACCTCCGCGATGGAGGCGTACGGCCCGACGCGCGGCTTTTACAAGGCGATGCAGTACCACGAGGAGTCGCGCTTCCGGGACTTTTACAAGGCCGGTGAGGACCTGATCATCCTCTCCAAACGTCTATGAAAAATCTGAGCACGCTGGTCCTTACCGCCGCCCTGGTTCTGGGCTGTCCGGATCGCGGCCCTGCCGCCC
>JBQTKE010000206.1:0-4278 GCA_052386435.1 Myxococcaceae bacterium | reverse complement strand
GATCCTCACGGGAAAGACCATCGCCGCTGGCGATGCGGTGCTCGGTCTCGCGTCATCCGGCCTCCACTCCAACGGCTACTCACTCGCGCGCAAGGTGCTGATCGAAGACAACAACCTCTCGCTGCACTCGAAGACCGAAGGTTTTCCTCTGCCGCTGGGTGAGGCCCTGCTTCAACCCACGCGCATCTACGTAAAGCCAATGCTGGAGCTGCTGCAGGCGGTGGAGGTCAAAGGCCTGGCCCACATCACCGGCAGCGGCATTCCGGGAAATCTCCCGCGGTGTCTGCCGGAAGGAACCCGCGCGGTGCTCGACGAGCGCGCTTGGAAGCGGCCTCCGATCTTCGACTTCATCGCCAAGATGGGGAACGTGGAGCGCGACGAGATGTTCTCGACGTTCAACATGGGGCTGGGAATGTGCGTGGTGGTTCCAACTGCGCACGTGCCTGCCGCGCTCAAGCTCCTGCATCAACACGATGTCGACGCGTGGGAAGTCGGACGCATTGAACGCGGCGCCGGCGAGGCAACCGCCGTGGTCGAAGCGTGAAGGCGCGCGTCGGCGTCCTGGTGTCTGGCGGCGGCACCAACCTGCAAGCGCTGCTCGACGCGTGTGCGCAGCCAGACTTTCCCGCGGAGATCGCGCTCGTCATCTCCAACATCCCCGGCGTGAAGGCTCTGGAGCGCGCAGCCGCAGCGAAGGTTCCTTCGCGGGTCGTGGAGCACCAAGGCTTCGCGAACCGCGCTGAATTCGAACGCGCGCTCGTCTCCGCGCTGCGCGAGCACAAGGTGGAGATCGTCGCCTTGGCCGGCTTCATGCGACTGGTAGGACGCGACTTTCTCTCCGCGTTTCCCAACCGGGTCATCAACATCCACCCCGCCCTGCTGCCCGCGTTCCCAGGACTGCACGCGCAACGACAAGCGCTGGAGCACGGGGTCAAAGTCGCGGGCTGTACCGTGCATCTCGTCGACGAAGGGACTGACTCGGGGCCGATCTTGCTGCAGGCGGCGGTGCCGGTGCTGGACGACGACGACGAGGAAAAGCTCGCTGCGCGGATTCGGACGGAAGAGCACCGCCTCTACCCCCTGGCGGTGAAGCTGTTGGCGGAAGGTCGCTTGCGCATCGACGGCCGATGCGTCCGCTTCTGAAGGACCTTCTTTTGATGCCCGCACCCTTCAGGCTAAGTCTTCCCGCGACGAATGCCGACGCTCCCGAAAATCGACACGGGTCCCCTCAAGCACGTTTACGACGTCATCGTGCTGGGCGGTCAGCTCGGCGGTGCGTTGGCAGCGACGCTCCTCGCGAAGCGCGGCTACCGCGTGCTGTTGATCGAACACGACGGCATGGGCGCGGGCTACGAGCACGAGGGTTATCTCCTCCCCTACTCGCCCTTCGTCGCGCCTGCGCTGAAGGCGATGCCGCGCGTCGAAGAAGCGTTCACGGAGTTGGGGTTGCTCCCCACCGTGCAGCGCGCGATGCGGGCGCATACGCCGAACCTTCAGCTCGCGTTCACCAAGCACCGCGTCGATCTGCACGACGACGCGGCGAAGCGAGGCAAAGAGCTCAAGCGCGAGTTCGGCGACATTGGCGCTTCGCTGGCGGCAAACATCGACAAGACGATGGCGCAGCATGAACGCAGTGACGCGTTCTTCAAGGAGCTGCCCACTCTTCCGCCTGACGGGATGATGGAGTCCTGGTCGCTCAAGGGGCAGATCCGCAAGCACCCGGGCCTGGAAGAGCCGCTGCCGATCAACGGGGAGGATCCCGCGTCGACACTGGTGCGCTCGCTGCTGCCGTTCGTGACCTACCTCCACGACACTTCCCATCCCATCGCCTTCAATCGGCCGCTGTCACAGGTCCTCAAATCGTCACACCGCTATCCCGGCGGGCGTGAAGGCTTCCGCGAGCTGCTCTGGAAGAAGCTGGTGGACTCGGGCGGCAACGTCCTCACCCGTGACTCGAGCGAAGGCGCGGTGGCAGAGTACCTGGAGTTCGACGGCTCCAAGGTCGTCGGAGTCAAGCTGCTCCAGTCGGAATCGATCTACCGCGCGTCGTATCTGATCGCCGCGACCGACGCGGGCGCGCTGCGGCGGCTCATCGTCGACAAGAAGAAGCACCGCAAGCTGGCCGAGGTCCTGGAAGGCGTCACCACCGAGCGCTTCCTCTTCGCCATCAACTGGGTCGTCCCGGAGAGGTACCTGCCACGCGGCATGAGCGATCTGCTGCTGCTCGACACCGGAGATCCCGAACTGGGCCCTTTGCTCGTGGACGTGCACGCGGCGCGGCGGTCGAATGGTCAGGAGGACTCCGAGAACCGCGTGGTCTGCGCCGGCAGCTTCATTCCTTCCAAGGCGCGCGATCTGGGCGAGCAGCACCTTCGCCACCTCGTCGACAGCATCGGCACGCAGTTGGAGCGGTTGATGCCCTTCGCTCGGGAGAAGGTGAAGATCATCTCCTCTCCGTACCTGGACGCGGGCGGGATTCGCGGAGCGCGGTTGTTGCCCCATCCGCTCCTCAAGATCGAAGGCGCCCAGACCTTGGGCATCACCGGCTTGGGTCAGCGCACCCCCGTGAAGAACATGTTTCTGGCCAGCCGCGAGGTGCTGCCGGGCCTTGGGTTGGAGGGCGAATTCCTGGTCGGTCTGCGAGTGGCGAACATGGTTCAGGAGTCCTTCAAGAAGACCGACCCACTCAAAGGCTGATCGGGTCTGATCGGGTCGGGAGCACTGGTCTTTTGGATGATTTCTGGTAGGTTCCGCCGCTCTTTTCAGGGCAACCCAGCTTTGCCCCTGTTTTCAAGGAGTTGCGGTCATGGCTTGGATGTGTGACGTATGTGGGAAGCGCCCGCTGGTCGGAAACAACGTCAGCCACGCGAACAACAAGACCAAGAAGCGGACCCTCCCGAACCTGCAGAAGGTTCGCGCGTCCGTCGAAGGCAAGACGCAGCGACTGCTCGCGTGCACCCGGTGCATCAAGGCCGGCAAGGTGACGAAGGCGGCGTGAAGCCTCCGGTGAAGGGCAACGGCCTTTCGCCCACGGAGCGCGTTCATCCGCGCTCTGAAGATCTTGATCTCCAGCCTCTCGACGAGATTGTGGCCCGGCTTCACACCGAGGATCGCGTCGCCGTGGAGGCGGTGGGTCGAGTCCTCCCTGAAGTGACCCTTGCCGCCGAGTGGGTGAGTGAGTCCCTGCGAGAAGGCAGGCGATTGTTCTATGTCGGCGCCGGGACCAGCGGACGGTTGGGTGCCTTGGACGCGGCGGAACTCCCTCCCACGTTTGGGACAGCTCCTGAGCAAGTCCTTGCCCTGATCGCAGGCGGTCCCGAAGCTTTCGCGCGCGCGGTGGAAGGCGCGGAGGATGACGAGAGCGCCGCGCGCGCCGAGCTGACCCGCGTGCGCCTGCGCGCCAAAGATGTGGTCTGCGGGATCAGCGCCAGCTCCACCACGCCCTTCGTTCGCTCGGCGCTCCAGTTCGCGAAGAAGAAGAAGTGCCGGACCGTGCTCATCTGCTGCAACCCCACAGGCGCGGAGGGCGCGTACGCGGATCTCGTCATCACCCCGCTGACAGGTCCCGAGCTCGTTGCCGGATCCACGCGGTTGAAGGCGGGGACCGCGACCAAGTTGGTGCTCAACGCCATCTCCACCGCGGCGATGGTCGCGCTGGGCAAGGTCTACCGCGGGCGGATGATCGACATGCGCCCCACCAACGCCAAGCTTCGCTTGCGTGCAGAGCGGATGGTGAGTGAGCTCGCTGAGATTGAGCTCGACGCTGCGCGGGCGTTGCTCGACTCGGCGAAGGGATCCATCCGCGTCGCGCTGGCCATGCATTTCACCGGCAAGACTGCCAAGGCCGCGGCCCGCGAGTTACAGGCGCGGAGTCTGCGCAGCCTCGCTCCCCGCGACACCTAAACCGACGGAAGCTCTTGCGACGGAGTCCGTCTCCGGCTCCCGTGTACGTCTCTGAAGGAAGGAAGCCGCAACCCCTCCCCGGTGCGAGCCATCCGGTCATCCTGGGTAAGATGGTGCCGTGAGCAGCGTCAACGTGATGGCCCGCGAAGTGGCCGCGAAGATCGTGTTCTACGGTCCAGGTCT
The DNA here is from genome assembly GCA_052386435.1 of Myxococcaceae bacterium. Lineage (GTDB taxonomy): Bacteria > Myxococcota > Myxococcia > Myxococcales > Myxococcaceae > JBQTKE01. The sequence continues at coordinate 192 of JBQTKE010000206.1, read as the reverse complement.
CTCTGGCAAGACCACCACGCTTAAAAAGATCTACGAATCGGTCCGGCCCGCTCACCGCGGAGAGATGATCTCCCTGCCCACCGAAGCGGACCGCACCCTCTTTTTCGACTTCCTCCCGGTGAAGGTCGAACGCGTCGGCGACTTCTCTGTTCGCCTCGCGCTCTACACGGTGCCGGGCCAGGTCTTCTACAA
>JBQTKE010000205.1:0-10875 GCA_052386435.1 Myxococcaceae bacterium | reverse complement strand
GGGACGAGGCGGGTCTGCTCAACACGAACGTGATCGCTTACGGCTTGATGATGACCGTTGTTGAAGACGGCGTGATCCGCTGACTGCCCACTGCGTTCGGATCCCTCGGGGGAGTGGGAGCGGACGTTTGCTGCACTGGTGACCTTCCGGAGGTATTGGACCCTCCCTGAGTCGAACCACCGGGACCGTTCTGGCCTGGCCGACCGTCAGGGTCTTTCGGTTTCGGGGCGCTCGGGGTGGGCGCGCTCGGGGTCACGGGTGCAGGAGCAGGCGCACTCGGTGTTGGTGTTGCGGGTGCAGGAGCGGGCGCGCTCGGGGTCACGGGTGCAGGAGCGGGCGCGCTGGATGTTGCGGGCGCAGGAGCGGGCGCGCTCGATGTTGCGGGAGCAGGAGCAGGAGCAGGAGCAGGAGCAGGAGCGCTCGGTGTTGTGGGCGCAGGGGCGAAGCGATCACGCGGCATCGCTGGCGCCCTGGGCGGCTCGGCGGCGCTGCGATCCCTCAGAAGAGGGTTCTCTTTCTGGATCTCGTCGACCAAGATGTTTCGCTGCGGGGCACGGCGGTCAATGACAGACATGGGTCTCTCCGAACAAGTACAAGTCTTGAGAGGTTGTCGCAGGGCTTAAGAAAAAGTTGCTATGGGTTCTGAGAATCTCGGAATTTCTCGGGCATGAGCCTCCTCTTTCTCGACGGTTAGGCCTGAAGTACCCGTTCGTGGCTGACGGCTAAAACCCAGCGTCGGTCTTCCAAACACAGAACGCAGCGCAGTTGTCGCGGGTGCAGGGGACGCCCGCACGCTTGTTGCCAAACACTTGAACCTGGTTCGGACCGCACGGGTTCGTCACTTTAGGGATGCACCAGTTGTCCTCGGCGTCATCCTGCGGAAGGTCCAAACCCGAAAAGGCGTCCCGGCAAATGTACTCGGCGGTGATTCCCGGAACCACGCACTGCTGATTCCCCTGCTTCTTGCCCTCGCAAGAGCAACGACCGCTGATGGGTTCGAAATCCGCGGTGGAAGGGGTCTGATTAATGGGCACGCACGTCATCGCCCCGCTGGCGGTGATGGGTCCGCTGCATTTCACACCGCAGCCACCGCAGTTGTTCGAATCGTTGGAGACGTTCACGCACGCGGCGTTGCAGCAACGCTCGCCCGGCGCGGTGCCGCACTTGGAGCCATCGATCTTCGGCGCCGCAGTGCACGTGCCGTTCATGCACTGCGAGTTGAAGCACTGTCCCGCATCGCAAACCTTCGCGGTCCCTTTGCAGGCGCCTTTGCCGTCGCACGCGTCGTTGTCCGTGCAAGCGTCGTTGTCCGTGCACCCACCCGTCCCCGCGGGCTTGGGAGGGAACGTGCACGCTCCGGTGGTGTTGTCGCACTTGCCTGGGCCAGTCGCGCACTGACCGCTCGTTGGCAAGTCGCAGCCCTTCGTCGAGCCGTTGCACGCGCCCTGTCCATTGCACGTGGCGTTGACAAAGCACGGACCTGCGTCGCACGCGGTGCCGGTCATCATCGGCTGGAGTGTGCAGCCCACGCCTTCAACGCATTCGCCCGTCGCGAGGAAGCAGCCGCTGCCGACCAAGCCATTGCACTCGGTCCCTGAGCCTGCCCCGCAGACGCCGTCCGGGCCGCACACTTCGCCGGTGGTACAGAGCAGGCCGTCGTCACAAGCCTTCGCCACGCAATCGGGATCGGCGCAGTCTTTCGTACCGTCGCAATCTTCGTCGACGCCGTCGCGGCACGAGGTCTCACTCGCCGCGCAGCTCTTGCACGCGCCGCCCAGGCACACCCCCGCGTCTTGTGCGCAGCCCAGTCCGTCGCACCGCGTGTCCAGACAGTGTCCGGCGTCGACGATGCATACTGCGCCGGGATTGCAGGGAGCGCCGTGGCAGGAGGTCGGCCGGCATTCTCCGTGCGAACACGCCTCGCCAGCGCCGCAGCGCACGCCTACGCAAGAGATCGCGGTGCACTGACCGTTCTCGCAGACCGCGCCTTCCGCGCAGAGCTGCTCGACGCAGTGGCGCGCCACGCAACGGTCGTGTGTACAAACTTCGTTGATTCCGCATTCGGTGTCGCACTTGGGTTTGCGACAGATGCCTTCGTCTCCGTTGACGCGACCCACGCAGTCGAACCCGTCCAGGCAGGTGCCCAGTCGGCTGCAGGGTTTTCCCTCAGGGTTGAAATTAAGGAAGAGCGAACAGCCGACGGCGGTGGCAACGGCGGCGATGATCAGAAGGAGGCGGGACTTCATGCGGGGCGGAACCTATCCCAGTTCCAGGGGATTCGTCGTGCAGCGTCAACCGGTCGTAATCCCTGGGACGCGGCGGGGTGCACACGGCCCTGACCTCTGGTACGAGTCAGCCCGTGCAACGAAGTCCCTGGCTATGGCTCTGCCTCGTCGCCACCGCCGCGGCGGTGGCTGATGACCGCAACCGCAAGGTCGACTTCGAAGGCGCAGAGATAGATGGCGAGCGGGTCCGCCCTGAGCTTGGGTACATTTCCGAAAGGCCTCGTCCGAAGTTCGCGTGCGACGCATCGAAGATGACGGCCGAGCAGTTCGAAGCCTGCTTCTCCAAGGAGCTCCATGACGTATGCGGCCTGCAGCTGATTGAGCGCGAGCGTTTCCTGCTCGATCGCCAGCGGGTCACCGGCGTGCCCAGCCTGCGCGCGAAGACGTTGGGCGCCGTGTTTCCGTATTCGCTGGAGCTGGCCAACGGCGCGGTGCTGATGCAGGAGGCGACGGAGTACAACGCGTGGGATCGCAAGGTCACGCTGCTGCGGGATGTCTCGCCTCCATTGCTGTCAATCGATGACTTCGTCGCCACGCCCAATTCGTTTCTCATGGCGGACCGGAGCTTAAAGCGGGTCTTTGTTTTCACGCGCTCGCCGAAGACGGAACGGGTGACCGCGCTTCGTCAGGTGCAGCTCCCTGAACGCACGCATGCGCTGCTCGGTGTTCTCGCCAACGAGAAGTACGTCATCGCCACGGGGCGCGAAGTGCTGATGGTGGGCGCGAATGGGAAGTCCGGAAGGCGGCTCAAGGTCCCGGTGGATCGCTACGAGCTCGACAGCACTCCGGATGAGAAGGGGCGCGTTCTCCTCACGGGCTCTGGGTTGAAGGGAAAGGTCTACGTCATCAGCGCGGGCGGCGAGCTCAGCGCGTCGTTCGAGAAGGAACCGGGCTACGTCTACCGACTGTTTCCCAACGGTCTCATCGCCTCCGCGAACTTGGGCGAAGGAAATATTCGCATCCGCGATCGCAAGGGACGCGTGCTCTCGAAAGCCACGCTGGGACGACCGCTGTATCAGTTTGGGTTGTTTCGACAGAAGACCAGCGCGGATCTCTACTTCGTCGCCAACGACGGCGTGGGCATTCTGTACGGCGACGGCTTCGAGAAATCGTTCCTCACCACCAAGGGCCAATACGCGCGCGTCGTTCAGGCGGAGAACAACGTCCTCGCGGTGAGTCTGTCCGAGCCCTCTCACGCGGACGCGAGCCGCATGGTGGAGAAGCGGGTGGAGTACTACTTCATGCGACCTGGCGGGCTGAAGACGTCGCGCATGGTGGAGGGCATCTGTCCGGAGGCGATTCGCCTGGCGGAAAGGGCGCTGAATCTCAAGCCTTCGCTCAAGGCGCAGATCAAGGACGGCCGGTTCAAGGTCCAACGGTAGATCCTTTTCACGCGTGGGCCGTTCAACTCCGAAACGCCCGGTTCTCGAGCAGTGACGCCTGCCAACGTCGCGGTGATCGCCGAGGAAGAGTTGCCTGACGAGCTGCAGGCGTTGGACGCCAAGGAACGCACCGCGCGCGTGCAGCAGGTCACCGCCGAGCGGAAGAAGTTGGAAGACCAGGTGCAGAAGCTGGCGCGCGACCGCGATGAGTGGCTAGTCAAGAATGGTCCCGCGAAGAAAGACCGTTCGACGCGCAGGTGATGGAGAAGGTGAAAGCAGCGCGCGGAGAAGATTGGCGTGAAGTACTGATCACCGAATTCGCGACGCGACGCCGCTCAACACGCGGCCCACGTCTTTGCTGATCACTGAACCGTGGCTGGGGATGAGTCTCTCCAGCCGCTCCTGTTTTGAGAGCAGCTCGAGCTGGGCCTTTAATGCGGGTGGATCTTTCACCGCGCGCTTGAGCCACCTCGGACCGCAGCGCGGTCCACCGGTGAGCCCGGCCATTCGGTAGAGCAGTCCCCAGGGTCCCGGCAGGTGCGGCACGTTGAGGATCACGTCGTTGAGCACCAGGTTTCGACGCGCCCCTTCCCTGCTGGTGACCTCGATGAAGCCTTCGCCCGCGGGAACTCCGTCGAGTGCGACGAAGCGAACGCACGGATCTTTCGGAAGCGAGTCCAAGGTGCCGTCAACTTGAACGCGCTCGGAGATCTCTTGCTTGGCGCCGCTCGGGCAGAGGACTTGGACGTTCAGCTTGGCGCGGAAGGCGTGCGCGTCCAGACAGTGAAAGGGACTGGGGACCACCAAGAAACGCGGCTGACCCAATCCTTGAAGGTCAGCCAATACGTCGTCTCGCAGAGGAACCGCGTTGTGAAAGAGCAGTGCTCCGTCTTGGAGACGGATGATCGACATGCGACGCGGAAAGGCGCCACGACGCCCGGGCACCGCGCTCTCCACTTCCCAGACGTTGTCGTCGATAGCGCAGATCGGACCGTGCGGGGTCACCGTCCAAGATCGCGCGGGGCGAAGGGCCATATGCGCGAGGTTAGTGCCTTCGCGAAGCGCTACCTAGTAGCCGCGAGCAGCCGCGAGCTCCCTTCAAGTCTTGCTGAGCGACTGAGGACCCTACTCAGCGATCTCAGCAGCGGAGTCTTCGCGCGTTGTTGCCTGGAAGCTGACCAGTTGGGGGAACGACCCGCCGCTTGCGACCCGGGGCGGCGTGCCTAGCGTGAGCGCGTGGCAGCTATATCCACAGTGGGCGAGTGGCTCCGCCAACCCTCGCCCCACCGGCTGGTTCGGCGGCTGTTCTTCGCGGGTCTGGGCGCGACCTACTTCATCGCCTTCACGTCGCTGCGGCGACAAGTGAAAGGGCTCTACGCGAGGCGTGGAATTCTTCCTGTCCGCGAACTGCTCGAGCACGTTCATGACAACGCGCATCCTCGCGAACGACTGGCGATCGTTCCTTCGCTGCTGTGGCTGGCGCATTCCGACGCGGCGCTGGAGCGCTGGTGTCGAGTAGGTCAAGTCGCGTCCTTGATGCTGGGCTTTAACCTGATGCCACGGCTGGGCGCGCTCGCCCTCTTCGCGCTCTACCTCTCGTTCCATGCTGCCGGCCGCGACTTCCTCTCGTTCCAGTGGGACGTGCTGCTGCTGGAGACTGGCGCGTTGGCGATCGTCTTCGCTCCGCCTGGACTGCTGCGGGGGCGCGATGAGCCGCCTTCGAGACTCGCGGTCGCGATGATGCGTTGGCTGGTGTTCCGGCTGTACCTCGGCTCCGGTGCGTCGAAGCTGCAGTCGGGAGATCGAACGTGGCGCGACCTGAGCGCGATGCAGCACTACTACGAGACGGCGCCGTTGCCCACACGCGGAGGTTGGCACGCGCACCAGTTGTCCCCGCGAGTGCAGAAGACGAGCACCGCGGCGGCGTTGCTGATTGAGAGCCTGCTCGCGCCCATGACGCTCGGTTCTCGCAAAGAGCGCCTCGCCGCGTTCGCGCTGTTCAGCAGCTTGCAAGCGGGGATCGCCGCGACCGGCAACTACGGGTTCTTCAATCTGCTCTCGCTGCTGCTCCACCTCTGGCTCTTGGATGACGAAGCGCTGGGTGGGCGCGCACCGACGAAGCGCGAGCAGCTCAGTTGGGCTCGACTCTTGAGTGAGGCCGCGTTGTGCGCGCCGCTCCTCTTGCTGAGCTGGGGTCAGCTCCCTCCTCCTGTGCGCCGCCGCTTGCCCGAGAGACTTGCCTTGCAGAAGCTGGGATCCGCGCTCCGCCTCTCCAGCGGGTATGGCTTGTTCGCGGTGATGACGACCGAGCGAGCTGAAATCTCCGTCGAGGGATCGAACGACGGGACGCACTGGAACGAATACGACTTCCGCTACAAACCAGGTCCGCTGGAGAGAGCACCCAAACAGGTCGCCCCACACCAACCTCGCCTCGACTGGCAGATGTGGTTCGCCGCGCTCACCAGTCCGCCCTCGTGGTTCTCGCGCTTCCTTCGGAGATTGCTCGAAGGTTCGCCCGACGTGACCAGCCTGCTGAGCTCAAATCCGTTCCCCGAGAGCCCCCCGCGCTATGTCCGCGCTGTGCTGTGGCGCTACACGATGACAGACCGAGCGACGCGGAAACAGACGGGACGCTGGTGGAGCCGGGAGCGACTCGGCCTGTACTTCCCACCCGTCACGCTGTCTCAGGAGAAGAAGTCTCGACCCACGCTGCGGCCCGTGCACTGAGCTTTGCGACGACCGTTGCAGTGTCCAGCCGCTGTTGCGACCAACGTGAAATCCGGCCCGCTCTGCTAAAACCCGGGCCTCTTCGAGGAGGCATCATGTTCGCGGTGCGCGTTGAGCAGCCTGGTGGTCCCGAGGTGTTGGTGTGGCGGGAGTTACCCGATCCGTCGCCCGGCTCGAATGAAGTGGTGGTCCGCACAGAAGCCGCGGGCGTGAACTTCATCGACACGTACCAGCGCAGCGGTCGCTATCCCGTGTCCCTCCCCTTCACCGCGGGAATGGAAGGCGCAGGGATCGTCGAGGCAGTCGGAAGCTCCGTGAAAGACTTCCGCGCCGGAGAGCGCGTCGCGTTCGCGAACGTGCAGGGAGCGTACGCGACCAAGGTCGTCGTGGCTGCCGGGAAACTCGTCTCCGTCCCTGAAGGCGTGACCGGCGAGCAAGCAGCAGCCGCGATGCTCCAAGGCATGACCGCGCACTTCCTCTCCGACGCGGCCTATCCGCTGATTGAAGACGAGTGGTCGCTGCTGCACGCAGGCGCGGGCGGCGTCGGCCTGCTGTTGACGCAGATGATCCGCAAGCGCGGCGCGCACGTCATCACCACCGTGTCGACCGAGGAGAAGGAGAAGCTCTCGCGCGAGGCCGGTGCCGACGAAGTCATCCGCTACACCGAGAAAGACTTCGAAGCCGAGGTGAAGCGCCTCACCGACGGCGATGGCGTGCCTGTGGTCTACGACTCCGTGGGCAAGACCACCTTCGAGAAGAGCCTCGCGTGTCTGCGTCGTCGGGGAACGATGGTGCTCTTTGGCGGCTCCAGCGGTCCTGTTCCGCCGTTCGATCCCATGGTCCTGAGCCGGCGAGGTTCACTCTTCCTCACGCGCCCCACTCTGGGCGACTACACCGCGGACCGCGCGTCGTTGTTGGCACGCGCTGGCGACGTGCTGGGCTGGGTCGCCAGCGGTCGACTCAAGCTCCGCATCGAGCACCGCTTCTCTCTAAAAGACGCAGCGGACGCGCACGCTGCGCTTGAGGGACGAAAGACCACCGGAAAAGTGCTGCTCATCCCGTAACTCATCCAGCCAGGGGCGGTGTCATCGCGGGTTGCGCGCCCTGCTGCTTGAGCCGTCGCAAGTGACGCCCAAACCCCGTCATCACGATCCAGTGCACCACCGCTTGCGTCACGTTGTAGAGCGCCCACGGCAGCTTGGGCTTGAACGAGTGAATCGCGGCGAGAACAAAACCCTTGGCCAGCACCTCGCGAAACTCGAAACGCGCGCGAGGATCCGGACCGAACGTCCCCGCCAGCCAACCTCCGGTGATGTAGAAGAGCTGGCGATCCTGCGTCGCACGCTGCTCTGAGTAGCTGAGCACCAGCAGAGGCTTCCGACTGAAGCGCAGATAAAAGCGGCAGCTCCCATCCGGATCCGTCGCCACCCGCAGGAAGGGCCACATGAACCGCGGCAAGAAGCGCACGTATTCGCGCGCCACGTCCTGAGCCGTCCAGCCGGTGGGCAGGGGCATCCGTTGCACGCTGCGCACATCGCGCTTCGTCGGGAAGTTGGGAGCAGGTCGATACGGCGTCCCCTTCGCATCAGCCAGCGCGTCGCGGATCGCGTTCCGCACCTTCTGCGGCTTGATCCCCAAACCCTGCTGATACGAGAGGTCCTTCGCGACCATGGGGAGCTTCAAGCTCTGCACCAAGGGCGAGACCAGCGCGGACGAGACCTGAGTAATCAAACTCACCCACAGCGTTGACAGCCCCGGGCTAAAGGCCCGAATGGGAATAATCTTTCGCCGCAGCCCCATCTCCTGCGCGGTCACCGTCATCAGCTCGCGGTAGGTGAGAACGTCCGGCCCGCCGACCTCGATGACCTTCCTTATCGCCTTCGGATCATCCAAGCAGCGAACCAGCAACCGAACGAGATCACCGAGGGCGATGGGCTGCGTAGGCTGCTGCGTCCACTTCGGAGCGATCATCACCGGCAGCCGGCGCACCAAGCGTTCGACAATTCGAAACGACGATCCGTTCGGACCAATCACCAGCCCAGACCGAATCGCGGTGACTGGCACATCGTTGGCCTTGAACGTCTCTTCCACCTCGCGACGGCTAAGCAGGTGCCGAGAGAGCTTGGGGACATCCGGCACGTAGCCGCCCAGATAGATGACCTGCTTGAGCCTCAGCTTGTGCGCAACACGCGCGAAGTTGTCGGCGAGGATTAGATCGAAATCTTCGAAGTTGCCCTGGGTGAGCTCCGCCGAAGGAAGCATCGAGTGAACCAGGTAGTAGGCGTGGGTCGCGCCCTCGAGCGCCTTCTCGACGTCCAGCAGCGAGAAGAGATCCGCGGTGCGCCATTGCAGGCCAGGCGCTTCAGGTGGAGGCGTGCGGCTGCGGGTGAGCGCCACCACGTCGTGATCTTGACGGAGCGCTTCAACAAGAGCCCGCCCGACAAACCCCGAAGCCCCGGCGACGACGATGCAGTGGCGCAAGGGTTAGAGCTTGCGAATGAGGGTCATGCCATCACGCACGGTCAGCTGAACCTTCTCAACGCGCGAATCCTGGGCGACGTGATCATTGAAGCGAACGATCGCGTGATCGCTCTCGTCCTTGGGCGACAACACTTTCCCGCTCCAGAGCGTGTTGTCGGCGACGATGAGCCCGCCTGACCTCAAAAGCGGAAGCGCCGCCTCGTAGTAGTTCACGTAGTTCTCTTTGTCCGCGTCGATGAAGACGAGGTCGAACGGGCCACGCAGTGTGGCCAATGTCTGTAGCCCAGGCCCCATGCGAATTTGGATCTTCTTTCCGTGAGGGCTCTGGTTGAAGTACCGCTGGGCGATCTCCTGCGCCTTCGGATCAACGTCGCAGGTGATCAGCTCGCCGTCCGCGGGCAATCCCTCCGCCATCATCAGCGCGGAGTAGCCGGTGAACATGCCCAGCTCGATGATCCGCTTCGCACCAGAGAGCCGGACGAGGATGCGAAGAAAATTTCCTTCGATCTGCCCCACCTGCATCTGCGGGCTGGACATCAACTTGTGAGTTTCCACTCGAAGCGCGTCGAAGAGCGGCGCCAACTTCTCCGTGTGAGCGGCTGCGTAGGCTTCGATCGCTTCAGGAACCAATGTCAACGACATGACCCCTCCTAGTCGCGGCGAAATTCCTCCAAGGACACGTCGCCGGAAAGATAGGGCTGGTTGAGTCGCACGGTAGACTGGAGCTCGTCCAGTCGATTCCTGTGCGGTGTCAGACCATGGGTTGATCGGAGAATCTGTGAAACTAACGCCGCGAAGGAAAGCGTGACCCGCCGAGGTTGGGACCTATCGGCGTGCGCGCCGCGCCTCCATCCAGCTCGTGCATCAATGACGCGCAGGCAGCTCCGCAGCGGGAGGCGTCTTCTCGCGCTTTGAGCGCCATGATCCGCGCCGCCGGTCCTTTGAGCACCCGCGCCAGCTGCACGCGTAAGCGCACGACCAGCTCCAGGTCCGAGCCCGTGGGCTCGACGAGCATCACCGACCGCTCGAGCGCCAGCCGCGCCTTCTCCGGCTGACGGAGATCCAGATAGGCGCTCGCCATCCCTCTCAGCGCCGTGGCCACCGTCGGCTGAGACGTGCCCATCAGCCGCTCAGAGAGCGTCGCGGCTTTCTGATAGCCGACGAGCGCCAGCTGCGGCTTCTGCTGTGCTTCGTGCACGCGCGCCAGCTCGAGTAATGCAGGGACCAGACTCGCGTCCGACTGCCGCTTCTCTTCGACCTCCACCGCGCGCGCGAGACAATCCTCCGCCTTGTTCCAATCGCGCTGCGTTCGGTAGAGTTCACAGAGCACGCGCAGGCTGCTGCCGAACGACGGATCCTCCGCGCCCAACGCCGAGTCGCGCATCGCGGTGGAACGCTCCAAAAGCGGCAGCGCCTGACTTGTCTCCTTGCGACCCAGATGGACCAGCGCCAAGGCTTCCAGCGCGCGCGCCACCTCTGGGTGATTCGGTCCGAGCGAGGTCTCCAACAGCGCCAACGCGGACCGCTGGTACTTCAACGCGTCGTCGGTCTTCCCCGTCGCCGCCGCGCTCCGCCCCATCGCATTGAGCGCCGCGGCCTGTGCGTGCTCGCTCCCCGCGCCGCGTCCTTTAAGCAACGCCAGCGCACGTTCCGCGTCTTCCAGCGCCTTCTGCGGGTCGCGCAGATTCTCGTAAACGGTCGCGCGGATCAGCAGCAGCCGCGCGGTGAGCGCGTCGTCCGAAACATAAGAGCTGAGCGCGAAGGCCTGTTCGAACGCTCGGTCCGCCTCTGCCTCGCGCCCCATCAGCACGCCGTAGACGTAACCCAACTGACCCGCGGCCCGAGCGCTCGCGAGCGGGTGACCCGCGCCCTGGGCCTCCAGCAAGGCGCGGCGCAGCACCTTCTCCGCGTTGGGGGCATCCGCTTGCCGCGCCTTGAGCGTCCCTTGCAGCACCAGAGTCTCCGCGGCGAGCCACGCATCCGGCGCCTGCTGAGCCAGC
>JBQTKE010000204.1:0-3795 GCA_052386435.1 Myxococcaceae bacterium | reverse complement strand
ACCGATTGGCTTTGTCTTCGGTCGCTACTCCTTCAGCGACGGGAAGGGCTTGGCCGGCACACAGAAACCGCTCAGGCACTGCGTGGCGTAGGCGGGGTTGATGGTGACGGCAGCGGCGCAGTCGTCGTCCGTAGCGCAGGCTTCGTCACCCGGCCACACGGCCACCGCGTCGTAGCTGATCGCGCAGGTACCTTCGGTGATGGTGACTTCGCCTCCCATCATTCCACCCTGATATTCAGCCCCGGAGAGGAACTTCAGGTTGGACCACTGATAGGAGAACGGCACCCCACCCGCGTCCGGAAGGTTCTGCTGAGCCGCGCTCACCGTGGTCACCGTGCACAGGCCATTGTCATCGAAGTTCTGATCGAAATCGCCGATGGCCGCCCGTTCGTGCGCGGGGTCGACAACGCCCGCCGCGAAGATGACGTTGGTGCCGCCGTCTTCGAGCGGAATGGACTGCGTCAGAAAGAAGCGATCCGGAACGATGGCGATTCTGTTGAACGAACCACGCAGCGAGTACTTGTTGAGACGCAGGTACTCCGTCCACGTCCCCGTCTTCACGGGATCACACGACGGCGCGAAGGTCTGGCCCTCCTTCGGGGTGTACTTCACTGCGTACCGGTGAGCGTCCGCGCGGCCGATGATGCACGGCGCCGGCGCTTGCGGGAAGCAGCTGACGACGAGCAGCACCACGGTCGCGGCCGCACTGAGAACTAGGATTCGCGTTTTCATGTTCGGTCTCGATTAGAAGGTCAGGCGGATGCCGAAGCGGAACGAACGCGGCGGCTGAAATGTGACGGGGTTTCCGAAGTTGTTGTTCTTCTGCCCTTCGGTCAGGAAGTTCCCATCTTCACGGGGAATGCGGGTGAGATCGTCCACCGTTCCGTTCTCCACGGGGAGCACGCCTTCGACCGTGTAATCCTCGTCGACCCGAACGGTCTGCTGTGAGTTGAGGAGGTTGAACACGTCGACGCTGGCGGTCAGCAAGTAATCCTTGCCCAGGCGGTAGTTGACCGCGAGGCGACCATCGAAGTCGTGCCGCCAAGGCAGCCGGCCCGCAGCGCCACGAGGAAGAATGAAGATCACGCCAGTGCCGTAACCGGGGTCATTGTTCGCGCCCAGGTATGAGATGGGCGAACCGGAGCGACCTTCGTAACCCATGCCCACGCTCAAGCTAAGCCCGCCCGCCACCACGATCTCCCTCGCCGCGTAGACCTTGAAGCGGTGGGTGTTGTCGCCGCTCAGCGGACCGGTCTGGTTGGTGAGGAACTGCGCCAGGTCGAACGTCGAGTTGATGTTCGGATCGAGCTGACCGTCTTCCGGGCGGAAGAGGCCGTCCAGGTTACCGCGCAAGCTGGACCACGTGTACGACGCCTGCAACAGCCACAGGTCCGAAAACTCCTTCTGCACCGCCAGGGTCACCGCGTCGTAGTCGCGCGTCGCCTTGGGGAAGTCGGTCGCAATGCCCTCGCCCGGGTTACCAATAAAGTACGTGGTCGCGTTGTCGCGGCTCATGTCTTCAATCCAGGTGAAGAGGTTGCGGTGCGTGTAGCTCACGCTCGCGCGCACGTTGGAGAGCAGCTCGTATTCGAAGCCGGCGACGAATTCGCCAGCGGTGGGCGCCCGAATCTGCCGATCAACGGCGGTGATGTCCGCGCCGACGATGCCGTAGTACTGGTTCGGGTTGCGCACGCCCGTGCGGGGAAGGCGGTTCGCGTCCGTGGGGCAGGAGCCAGGATCGGTCACGCCGTTGCAGCCTGCGGCGTTGTAGGTGGAACGAATCTGCGGCTCAGACGAAAGTGCGCGGTCCGCAAGATCCAGCGGAACGTTTTCATAATAGAGCGAGTAGTTCGCGTAGAGCTTGGACTGACCTTTCTGGGTGAAGTCGTAGACGAGGCCGACGCGCGGCGACCACTGGTTGGGCAAGGACAGGCCGTTGCGGCCGTCCGCGCCACGCAGCACCTGAGAGTCGTAGCGCACGCCCACGTTCGCGGTGACCACGTCCATGATCGACCAGCTGTCCTGGATGAAGCCACCCAACGACAGCGCGTGCGAGAAGTTCCGCACGTTGGCCAGCTGCACCGGCTGGTCGGGGCCGTTCAGATAGCCGTAGCGGCGAACGTCGAAGAACGTCCGGCCGAAGCCGTCTTCCTGCAGGGCTGTGAGACCGGTGTACGCCTTGTTGTTATCGTAGTTGGTCACCATGCCATCGAAGCCGGCCTTGATGACGTGGTGGCCCAACCCGTTCGCCAGCACCGTGGCGATGACCTTGGCCTGGTACGAGTTCGCGTTCACGACTTGGAGAAAGCCGGTACCGCCGGTGACGTAACCCAGCGCGGGGCAGAGCTGCGGCGTGCAGGTCGCCATTGCGGCTGGGTCGAAGGATTCAAACTCGGTGATGGAGTGCGGCGCAAAGGTGTTCGGGTCGGCTGCGTTGGCTGACTTGTTCCAAGTGATGGAAGGCCGTCCCGCTAGGCCTGTGCTGTCTCCTAACTTGGAGCCATCAATGGGTAACGACGAGACGTACTGGTTGTGCCAACCCAAACTGGTGTCGACCAGGACCTTCTTGTCCAAGAAGGACGAGTTGAGGTTCAGGCTTACGTCCGTGGAGTTGTTCTGCGCCAGGTTGTTGAGCGCTTCGAACTGACCGTTGTTGCGGTTACGGATGTTGGGGATGTTCTGTTGCGGATCAAAACCCCACGTATTCGGACCGCCAGAGTTGGTGGGCGAGCCGCGCAAGCTGAGACGGATGCGATGGTCTGAATTGAAGAGGTAAGTCAGGTTCGCCAGATAATCGAACGAACGCTGATCCGCGAAGCGCGACGACGAGGCGAGTTGTGTAGGCGTCACGTTGCCTTCGGCGTCGGTGTCCAGACGGTTGATGGCGCGATCAATCGCGTAGCGACTGAACGACGGCTGGAAGCCAACGAAGAACCAAAGCTTGTCCTTGATGATGGGACCGCCCAAGGAAGCGCCGAAGTCGATGATGTTCCACTGACGGCTGCGGGTGGCGATGGAGGTCGACGTACTGTTCACCCAACGCGGCTCCGTGATCAAGATGCCCGGGGAGAGGTTTCCCCAGATGGAGCCGTGGAATTCGTTGCTGCCCGTCTTAGTGACCGCGCTCAAGGTACCGCCGGTGGACCGGCCGTACTCCGGCATGAAGCCACCGGTGATGACGTTCACTTCCTGCATGAACTCCGCAGGGGTGCGCGAACCGTTGATGCCGTACGCCGGGTTGTTCACGGAGAGGCCGTCAACCAGGTACGAGCTCTCAGGCGAAGACGCGCCGTTGACTGAGACGCCGTAGGTGTCGCCTTGTGCCTGTGGAACTGTGAGCGCCAGAGACTCAAAGGACCGGCTGGCGCCACCCACGCCGCCGGGGCGCGCGACGGCGATATTTCGCACGAAATCATTGTTAATAGTGCGGCCCGTGCTCGACGAACCGATGTCGATGGTCGGTGCGCGACCCACAACTGTGATCTCTTCCGCGCTGATTGAATCAGGCAGCAGCGAAATGTTCACGCGCAGGGTCCGGTCAGAGTTGACGACGATGTCGCCACGCGAGAACGGGCGGTAGCCCTCCTTCTCAACACGAAGCGTGTACGTACCGGGAGGAAGCTGCGGAATGCGGTAGAGACCGGTCGCGTCGGTGACCACGATCTGCTCGCCCTGAAGGTTCGGCGAGGTGGCGGTAACGACGGCGTCGCCCAAAATCTTCTTCGGGTCGGATGCGTCCACGATGGTGCCGGTGAGGACGGCGGTTCCCTGCGCGAGTGCGGCGGGGCCGATGAG
>JBQTKE010000203.1:0-5915 GCA_052386435.1 Myxococcaceae bacterium | reverse complement strand
CGCTGGGTTTCGCGGGTCTTGGCTATCTCGTTGCCGCAGTCGTGATGGGCGGGGGGTTCTTGGCGCTGGGGCTCTACGGCCTGGTTCGCAGCGAAGGCCCGGCTTGGGCGCGCCGCGTGTTCTTCTCGTCGATCGCCTATCTGCCCGCGTTGTTCGTGGCCCTGATGCTGAGCCCGGGCGGAGGGCTGAGCTAAATGGTCGCCGTTCTCAGGCCTCAGGACGGCCGTCCGGTGCGAGAAGTCGCCGGCGCCGAGCCGCTGCTTGTTCTTGAGGGACTGACTCGCAGCTTCAACGGCCGCGTGGCGCTGGCCGGCTTGTCGTTCTCGGTACGCGCCGGGGAGACATTCGGGCTTTTGGGTCCGAATGGCGCGGGCAAGTCGACCGCGTTTCAGATTCTGGCGGGGCTGCTTCGGCCGGACACGGGCGTGGTTCGGTTCATGGGCCGCGGCCTGCTGTTGGATGATCCCTCGCTGCGCACCCGCATGGGTGTGGTGTTTCAGCGCAGCAGTCTGGACGAGCACCTCACCGCGCGGGAGAACCTGCTGCTGATGGCCCAGCTCTACGCGCTGGATCCGGCGACGGCGAAGCTGCGGGTGGAGGAGATGTTGCGCCTTACCGAGCTGAGTGAGCGCGCGGATGATCGGGTGGGGACGTTCAGCGGAGGGATGAAGCGGCGGCTGGAGCTCGCGCGGGCGCTGGTGCATGGGCCGTCGGTGCTCTTGATGGACGAGCCGACGCAAGGTCTGGACGAAGCGTCGTTCCGTCGCTTCTGGGCGCATCTCGCTCAGCTGCGTGAGCAGTCCGGGCTGACCATTCTTCTCACCACTCACCGTCCGGAAGAGGCTGAGCTGTGTGATCGCTTGGCGGTGCTCCACGAGGGAGAGCTGATCGCGTGCGAGCCGCCTGCCGCGCTGGCGGGCCGGGTGGGTGGAGATGTCATCACGCTCCAGGGCTCGCAGCCGGAACAGCTGCAGGCGCTGTTGCATACGAGTCTTGGTCTGAGCGCTCGGTTTCTGGAGGGCCGGCTGCTCATTGAAAAGGAGCAGGGCCACGCTTGGGTTCCGCGAATCGTGGAGGCGCTGCCCGCGGGCGCGCTGACTTCGGTGAGCGTGCGCCGGCCGACCTTGGCGGACGTGTTCGTGAAGATGACGGGTCAGTTGTTGGGCGCGGATTCGCCTTCGCCGGAAGCGCCGAAGAAGCGGAGGCGATCTTGAGCGTGGAAGAAGGCACGCGCACAGACGGTGCATTCGTGGAGACGAGCATGAGCGAGGTGGCGCTGAACGCGGCCTTGCCTTCTCGCCTGTCGCTGGATTGGGCCACGGTGAGCGTGCTTGCGCGGCGGGACGTGGTTCGCTTTTTCCGCCAACGGACGCGAATCATTGGCGCGCTCGCGCAGCCGATTCTTTTCTGGTTTGTGATCGGCGGAGGCTTCGCCGGCTCGTTTCGCATCGCGGGGGCAGAGGGCATGGGTTACATGCCGTTCTTCTTTCCCGGCGTGGTGACGATGGTGCTGCTCTTCTCCGCCATTTTCGCGACCATCACAGTGATTGAAGACCGGCGCGAAGGGTTCTTGCAGTGCGTGATCGCAGGTCCTGGTTCTCGACTCTCGTTGGTGCTGGGCAAGTGCGCGGGTTCGTCGCTGATCGCACTGATTCAGGCGGGGCTGTTTCTCTGTTTCGCGCCACTGGCCGAGGTGAAGCTGTCGACGGTGAACCTTCCGCTTCTGGCGGCGGCGCTGGTGCTCACTTCGCTGGCGCTCACGGGGTTGGGCTTCGCTCTGGCTTGGTGGATTAACTCGGCGACCGGCTATCACGCGGTGATGAGCGTGGTGCTGATCCCGATGTGGATTCTCTCGGGCGCGATGTTCCCGGTGAGGGGCGCGGGGCCGGTGCTGTCAGCGCTGATGTGGCTGAACCCCATGCGCTTCGCGGTCGAGGCCATCCGTACGGGGCTCTACGGCGTGGGTGCTACCGAGGTTGTGACCGGACAGGCGCTGCTCAATCCTTGGTTGAACGTTGGAGCACTCTCAGTCTTCGCCGGGGTCGTGCTCTCCCTCTCTGCTTGGAGAGTGAACCGACGCACGTAAGCGAGTGTGGCCTTGTCTCCTCTGGCGGCTCAAGTCGCTTCGGCAGGAGGAGAGACCGTTCTGGTCACTGACCGTGACCGTGTCGTGGCTGAGCTTTCCCCTCCTCGACCCGGGCGGGGTGAGCGCCTCGCGGATGCTCAACTCGCCGATCTCGTTCGCAGAGGACTCGTATCCCCGCCCTCGATGCCTAGAGGCGTGCCCCCCCGTCGGCCGGTCGCGTCCACCGAGCAGCTTCTTGCTGAGCTGCGCGCAGACCGAGATGAGCGGTGATCTACGTCGACACATCGGTCGCCTTGGCACATCTGCTGGGCGAGACGCGGCATCCCCCCGAAGCCCTTTGGAATGAGTCTCTGATCACGAGCCGTTTGCTGCAGTACGAGCTCTGGAATCGAATCCACGCCAGGGGATTGGTATCGACGCACGGGGAATCGTCGCGTCAATTGATCTCGATGGTGGCCCTCGTCGAGTTGGCGCCACCGGTGCTTGAACGGGCGCTCGAACCGTTTCCGCTCCCCGTTCGCATCCTCGACGCCATCCATTTGTCAACGCTCCTGTTTCTTCGCGATCAGGAGCAAGCCGTTCGCCTGGCGACTTACGATGATCGGTTCGGGAAGTGCGCCGTCGCGCTTGGCATCGACCTCTGGGACGCATAGCCCTCGTCGGTCCCCGCGCTCCGAACGTGCCGTGATTCCGCGGCCGTGGCTGGCAACCTGCGCGCCCATTGCCTTTCCACGGGGGTGGAAGCGCAATCCATACACACGAAACGGACAAATCTTGTGCTTCGTGAGGGGTTGCGGGAGGAGGCAAACGCGACAGCGGACGCCGTTGAGACAAGGTTTTGTCGGATGTCCCTGAAGTAGGGTGCGGTGTATGCGCCGCGCTCTCGGGATTGCCTTCGCCTCACTCTCTCTTTTTTTCGCGTGCAAACAGGAGCTCGCGCCCGCGCCGATCACGATCAGCCCGCAGCCCACCGTGGCGTCGAAGAGGATCGAAGGCCCGCCCGGCTCAATCTCAGGCGTCGTCACGTTCGAAGGCCCGGTGCCGGCTCCGGTCGCTGGGAATCGAAATTCGGATCCGTTCTGCGCGCGGGCGAAGGAAGGCGCCATCGATGACAGTGTGCTCGTAGAGGCTGGTAACTTGGCCAACGCGGTGGTGCAGATCTCCGCCGGCGCACCCGGGGAAGCCAAGACGGGCTCGGTCTCTGTCGAGCAAATTGGCTGCAGCTATCGGCCGCGCATTCAGAGCGCGATCAAAGGTCAGACGCTCGCGATCAGGAATGGCGACCAGACTCTGCACAACGTTCACGCGTTCCGTGAGAGCCGCACGCTGTTCAACGTCGCCCAGCCTACGGCCGCGCCGGTCCGGGAGGAACGGCTCGAGATGGCGGGTGTCGTCCGGCTGAAATGCGACGTACACCCGTGGATGAGTGCGTACGTGGTGGTGAGCGACAACGCGTTCGTCGCGGTCACGGATGCGAAGGGGACGTTCAAGCTCGGCGATGTTCCTCCCGGCGCCTACACGCTCCAGGCGTGGCACGAGAAGCTGGGCACGCGGACTGCTCAGGTCACTGTCGAGCCGGGCGAGGCGTCTTCAACCACTTTTCGCTTCAGCGTGGCGAAGTAGACCGTCAGGCACAGCTGCGAGGGTTTGCTACGCGGCTCGCATTCAAATCATTCGGAGCTCGACTGATGAAGCGCGTTGCGGAGGCGATCTTCAGCCGCTTCTGGGTCAGTGACTGCGTGCTCTCGTCCGACCACAAGACACTGAATCCCGGCGTGGAGTCCTGACGAAAGCACCAGCGTCCGCCGGGCGCGGTCCAGCCACGGGCCATCCCGCGCGCGTCGGAGTGGAGGCTGAGCAGGACGTCCGCATGAAAGCGTTCCGCTGCGGCGAGCCGGTCGGAGTAGGGCGCGACGCCGTGCTGCGTCCGGCTCAGTCGAACCTCGAAGCCGCCGGTATTCTCCAAGAATGCGGCCAGGTGCTGGGCGACTTTTAGCGTGTGCTCTTGCTCGTCTTCACAGAAGACCGACGACGCGCCTCGGTTGCCTGGGGCTCCGTGACCCGCGTCGAGATAGATGCGCAGCTTTCGTCCGTGTGGTTGGGGCACCAACGGGGGTGTGAGCGGTGCGCTCGCGTAAGGCCACTGCGCATCTGCGTGGGCCGTCCCGGTGAGCAGCACGGAGAGAAGGAGCGAGGAGCATGTGCTCCCAACGCGTGGCCCCTCTCAAAGATCTAAGCTACTCCTGCATCGACTTGAGAATGTCCTGCTTGCGGCCTTCTTTGATCAGCCGGTCATTCTTCTTCGCGTCGCGCAGCGCCAGATACGTGAAGAACGCGAAGATCACGATCATCATGATGATCGGGACATTGTCCGGCTTGCTGGCGATCAGCTTAAGGTTTTCCCAGCCGGTATACGGATCCACGTCACCCGTTGAAGAGCCGGCGTTGGCGAGAAGGATGATCGGCGAGAGCATCAACGGTGAGCTCCTACGGAGAAGAGGACGGTGTCCAAAAAAGCCGCGCATCACATCAGCAGTGAAGTGCGCGCGAACGAGACCGCGCATCAGTAGTGAAGTGCGCGCGAACGGTCAAGGCGACTCGTTATGGGGCAGCGCGTCGAAAACGCGTCTGAAGTCCGCGAAGTAGGTGCCCAAGCATTCCTTGACTGGTCACACCGTCAGGCATAAAGCACGCGCGGTTTTTTCCTCGCATTCGCAGTAGCTGCGCACGGATCGCGAAGGCCCCGGAGGGTCCGCCCCAATGGCGAATCTGCAAGACGGTGGAAGCGGCGAACACATCTGGTCTCGACGCAATTTGCTCGGAGTGGGCGGATGGCTGGCGATCATTGGCGCGCTGCACGCCGGTGCTGCCGCGCTGGTCGCGCTCCTCTTCCCGCGCGTTCTCTTTGAGCCGCCCACTGCTTTCAAGGCGGGCAAGCCCGGCGTCTTCACGGTGGGCGAGGTGAACGAGAGCTTCATGAAGAGCCAGCGCGTCTGGATCGTCCGCGAGGACAGCGGCTTCTACGCGCTGCTCGGCGTTTGCACGCACCTGGGCTGTACGCCGCGTTGGTTGGGCCCGGAGAACAAGTTCAAGTGTCCCTGTCATGGCAGCGGTTTCCGCAAGGACGGGATCAACTTCGAAGGCCCCGCGCCGCGTCCGCTTGAGCGCGTGAAGGTTGAGATCGTCGATGGCCAGCTGGTCATCGACAAAGCGGTGAAGTTCCGCAACGAGCTCGGCGAGTGGGAGAAGCCGGGCGCGTACGCCAAGTTCAGCGCGGCAAGCGCGTAAGGGAAGAAAGCAACCATGGCAGCTGACCCGCAGAAGCCCGTCAAGCAGAGCGCGCTCGACAAGGTTTTCACCAGCCCCGTCTGGCGATCCATCTTCCGTCACGGCTACGACGACACGCCCCGCAACCGCGTGCTCCAAGTCTCCGCCAACGTTTGGCTGCACCTGCATCCGTCTAAGGTGCGCCGTCACGGCATTCGCTACCGCCACACCTGGTGCGCGGGCGGTCTGACCTTCTTGCTCTACCTGGTCACCGTCGTCACCGGCGTGATCCTGATGTTCTATTACCGGCCGACGCAGGAGTACGCGTACTTCGACATCAAGTACCTGGACTTCGATGTGCCGTTCGGAATGCTCATGCGGAACATGCACCGCTGGGCTGCGCACGGGATGATCATCTTCATCTGGCTGCACATGTTCCGCGTCTTCATGACGGGGAGCTACAAACCGCCGCGCGAGTTCAACTGGGTCGTCGGCGTTCTGCTTCTCACGCTCACGCTCTTGCTCTCCTTCACAGGTTATTTGCTCCCGTGGGATCAGCTCG
>JBQTKE010000202.1:0-5611 GCA_052386435.1 Myxococcaceae bacterium | reverse complement strand
GCTGTCTTGCGCATCGCCGGGGCTTCCAGTCGCGTGAGGCCAGGCTCGTCGGGAACGGTGAAGGGCAGCTCCGTTGGCAGATATCCCGGCGCTTCCAATCGAAGGACGTGGTTCCCGGCGTCGAGCGCGATCGATTGCGGGGCTTCGTAATCGCGCCACTGCGTCACGCCGGGTATCTCAGCGATCAGACCCGGAATTTCTCCCGCGAAGAGGGTGACGAAGTGAAGAAAAGGGCGAAGCGCTCGCGCCCGTTCGGTAGCAACGGCTTCTCTGCGGCCTTCGCGCGTTTGAATCGCCCAGGTGGCCGCTTGGTTGAAGAGACGGTAGGCCGTCGCGCGCCGCTGGGTATGCTCCATGCAATCCGCCAGATTCAGCAAGGTGCCCAGCGCGGGTTCAAGCTGGAGACTCTGTTGAAGCAGTGGACAGGCTTCGCGAAATTGTCTCCGCCGCATCAGCTCGCGCGCCTGCTGAAAGAGCGCGGTAGAGGAAGGTGTCTGAGCGGCGGCGTCCGTCGCCGAGAGGAGAACGATGAGGACACAGGCTCGACTCAACATCGCGCGGGCGTATATCAAACGGGCCTGGATGGACAAACCGCGCCCCCTGGATGAAACGCCTGGTGTGACCCATGCCGTGTCCCTCTGAAGATGAGCTTGGTGAAGCGCCTGGTGTGATCCATGCCGTGTCCCTCTGAAGATGAGCTTCTGGATTGGGTTGCCGGTCAGGCCTCAAAGACCGACGCGGAGCGCTTGGCTCTGCACGCGGACACCTGTGCTCTCTGTCGTGAGACGGTGGGTACTGTCTTTGCCGCGTTGAGATCCACCGTGGATCAAGCGGAGACCCGCAGCCCTTTGTTCGGGACCGTCTCGCCGGTGAGCGTGGGCGATGTGCTGGCCGGGAAGTACCGCGTGTTGGGCGTGATTGGGTCGGGGGGGATGGGGGTGGTCCTTCGCGCGCAGCACCTGCTCCTCAACCAGGAAGTTGCGCTCAAGCTCATCCGCCCCGAGCTGGCGAATGATCTGGAGCTGCGGGCTCGTTTCGCTCGTGAGGCACGCGCCGCGGCAACGCTCCGTTCTCCGCACATCAACCGCGTCCTCGATTTGGGCGAGCTGCCCAGCGGCATTCCCTTCATGGTGATGGAGCTGCTGGACGGAGAGAGTCTGGAGAGCCGGCTCAAGCGGGTCGGTCCTCTTTCGTCCGAGCAAGCTGTGCCCTTGATGCGGCAAGTGTTGCAGGGGTTGGCAGCGGCCCACGCGCTTCAAATTGTTCACCGTGATCTCAAACCCGCGAACCTGTTTATGCAGCGCAGCGGCGGGGTCACGTTGCTGGACTTCGGTGTCGCCAAGTCGAAGAACCCGGAGATTGAAGCCGGCCTGGAAGGGACACTGAGCCGAGCGTGGGTGGGGTCGCCCGCGTTCATGGCGCCGGAGCAGTTGGATGCGGCCCAGCCTGTTGATGCTCGGACGGACATCTGGGGTTTTGGCAGCACGTTCTACACGGCTTTGACTGGCACTCCGCCTTTCGGACGGGATGATCTGCTGGAGGTGGCGTGGAGGATCCGGCATCAAGCAGTTCCTTCGCTTCCTCGTGCTGTTCCGCCGTGGCTTCAAGGCGTGGTCGCGCGCTGCTTGGCGAAGGACCCTGATGCGAGATTTCAGACGGCTCAGGCGCTCAGCGACGCGCTGACTGGAGCAGAGCGGTCGAGGTCTTTTAAGAAGGGGCCCGTCGTGATTTCGATTGCGCTGGCCGGGGCGGCGGTTGCGCTGTTGTTCTTTCCGCGTGAGCGTGTGGTGCCGAACGCGCGAAAGACTGAGGTTTCTTCGTCGCCTGCTCCGTTGATGAATTCCGAAAAATCTCCGCCATCGGACGCTGAACCCGCCGCACGTCCGACAGCGTTGCTTGAGAACACGATCGCGCCCTCGGCACTGGACAATTCGGCTGAGCAGCCCACGAGAGTCGGTGGCTCGGCCTCGTCCAAGCGGATCAAGCACGGCGACACTTCGATTCCTGACTCTGGACGCGACGAGGTCTTCGGGGAGCAGCACTGACGAGCAAATCGCGTCGCGTGGACCTTGCGGTGCAGACACCCACCCGCGAACGGATGCAGCAGCACACTCTCAGCTTGGGCGGGCGAAGAGCGGTCGGTTTGGGACTCGGTCGCGCGCTGCGGCGCTCGTTCAAAAAAAGTGTGCAGTGCTTTTTCCGACGACCCCTCAAGCAGGTGAGCCCTTTCGCTCCACTCGCCTGTTCGAGGAATCCATGCGTCGCTTTCTTCTCCCTGTTGGACTGATCGTCACCCTCCTTGGCTCCACCGGCTGCGCTTTCTGGAAGATGTACACGCGCTCGCCCTACGCGGAGAGCTTCTCGTCCAACGCAACGACTGGCCGCAAGCAGGTGGAGGAGGCGGCTGCTGGTTACGCCGCGGCGGAGAGTCGGCTTCAAGGAGGCCTGCGCGGGGTCACCGCGGAGATGAAGGCCACTCCCGAATACGCGTCGTTTGAAGGGAAGTACGAAGCCATCCGAACCACGGTGGCGGGTTACCCAGAGAAGCAGCAGAAGCTGGACGTCTGGGTTGCTCAAATCAACGAGACGGGACAGGCCTCCGTGGAGGATCTCACGCGCGTCTCAAGTGACCACGCGTCGATCATGCGCTCCTACTCCGAAGCTTCGAGCAACTTGAGCCTGCTTGGCGCGGAGCTGGAGCGGCTGCAGAGCACCGTCCGCAGCCAGAAGATGCAGCAAGACGCGATCAAACAGTTCAAACGCACCGCGGGGAACTGAGCCTCATTTCACTCTCCTCGAAGCGATCGAGGGGCCTTGCGGCTCACCAGACTTCGCAGCGCTCAGAGACCGGTCGCACCATCTTCGCATTGTCCGGGCAGCTGAACGCTTTCTGAAAGCCGGTGAAGTTGCGCAGCGGTCCGTTCACCCGCAGGTGCGCGGGCGAGTGCGGATCCGCCAAGACCTGCGCTCGTGCGTACGCCTCACGCGTCTTCGAGCACCACGCCTGCGCGAAGCCCAAGAAGAACTGCTGGCTGGGCGTGTACGAATAGTTGCCGCGCAAGTCAGGCTCGCTCGCCAGGCGCTGCTCCATCGCAGCGTGCGCCAGCTTGAGTCCCGCCAGGTCCGCCACGTTCTCTCCCAGCGTAAGCGCGCCGTTCACCTTCACGTCCGCCACGGCCACGTAGGAATCGAACTGCTTCTTCACGCAGCTGGCCTTCTCCACGAACTTCGTTCCGGCTTCGGGGGTCCACCAGTCGCGTAAATTCCCGGCCTCGTCGAACTGGCGTCCTTCGTCGTCAAAGCCGTGGCTGAACTCGTGGCCCACCACCGTGCCGATGCCGCCGTAGTTCACTGCCTCCGAAGCTTCGAGGTTGAAGTAGGGCGGCTGGAGAATGCCGGCCAGGAGCACAATCTCGTTCATGGGCGGGTTGTAGTAGGCGTTCACCTGCGCGGGCGAGAGCAGCCATTCGGTGCGATCCACCGGCTTGCCAATCTTCGCGAGCTGACGGTGGACCTCAAACGTGTTGGCGGCGTCGAGGTTGGTGAACAGGGACGTCTTGCTCAGCGCCAGACCGTCATAGGTGCGCCACCTCTCCGGGAAGCCGATCTTGTTCACGACCTTGCGGATCTTCTCCAGCGCGCCCGCCTTGGTCTTCGCGTCCATCCACGTCAGGGCGTCGAGGTTCCGCTCGAACGCCGTCTCCACGTCGGTGACCATCTTCGACATCCGCGCCTTGCCCTGATCTCCAAACGTCAGCGCGACGTAGGGGACAGACAGCGCGTGCGGCAGCGCGTTGTCCACCAGGCGCACGCACTTCTTCCAGCGCGGCAGGTCCGCCTTCGCGCCGGTGAGGTGTGTGGACCGGAACGCGAAGCCCTCATCCTGCAGCGCCTTGGGGAGGGCGAGGCCTGAGCTCTGAATGAGGCTCCAAGACAGGTACGCGGAGAGCTGCGCGGGCGGGGTCTGCGCCACCAGCGCGCTGACCTCTTCCATGAACGGGACATGGGTGACCGAGAGCGTGGTCAGCTTGGGCACGCCCATGGTCTTGAAGTACTCGTCCCACTGGAACTTGGGCGCCGCGGCCTGCAGCCCTTTGCGCTCAATGCGGTGGTACATCTTCGCCGGCTCGCGCCGGTCCACCTTGGAAAGGCTCGCCTTGGCCAGCGCGGTCTCAATCGCCATCACCGCGGCGGCGCTGGTCTTCGCTTTGTCCTTCGCGTCCCCCACCAGCGTGAACATCTTCTCCATGTGCGCCGCGTAGGCTTCGCGCACAGTCTTCATCTTCTCCGCGTCAGACAGGTAGTAGGCGCGGTCAGGCAGCCCCAGGCCGTTCTGATCAACCTGGCCAATGACGAGCGTCGCGTCCTTGAAGTCTTGAATGGGCGAGAGATTGAACAGCGGCGCCGCGCCGCGCGTGTGCAGCACCGCCACCGCGTGCGCCAGCGCCTTCGGGTTGTTCACGGTCAGCTTCGCGCGCTCCGCCTTGAACGCGGTCAGCGTGTTCTCCAACGCGGGCTCGTCCATGCAGGTCGTGTAGAGCGCCGCCAGCTGCGTGACGTACGGCGTCTTCGCGGGCGGCTTCCCTGCCGCGGTGTCTTCCAAGATCTTCTTGAGCACCTCTTCGTTGCGCGAGAAGAGGCCATCGATGCCGCGTCCCCAGCGCGAACGGTCCTCCGGAATCTCCGTGCTCTTGAGCCAACCGCCGCACGCATACTCGTAGAAGTCGTCGCACGGGTTGGCAGCGGTGTTCAGCGCGGTCGCCTCGAGACCGGGAGGGAAGGGTTTTGCGGTCTCCAGCGCCGCCCCGTGTGCGGGCGCAGGCGTGGGTTCCGCCGTCTTGCAGCCAGGCGTGGCGAGGAAGGGAAGTGAGGCAGCCAGGACGACAATCAAACGGGCACGGTGCAAAGGGCTACTCCTGTTGAAACGCGACTCTCTGACGACAGGTCCAGAGGCGGGCTATTGAGTACCATCCCGGCATCCCAATGCGCCTCGTACTTCCTGTGCAGCGACACGCATTACCCCTTTCGGCATTGGCGCTCGTCGCGGCCACGGGCCTGGCCTGCTCCGGCATCGAAGGCGGGCTCCACGTGGTGGTGAACGGCCCACCGACCGCGGATCAGCTCACCGTGTTCGTGAGTGGGCTCGACGGGAGAGCCCTCACCGAAGGCTCACTCGACGGCGGAGTGACGTTCCCAGCGTCGTTCAACTTCATCATCACTCCCCAGTCCAACACCCGCAGCGGTGACACCGTGGTGCTCAACGCGCGCGCCAGTGCGGGGACGTCCTTGTGGCGAAGCGCGCCGGAGACGCGGCAGCTCTCCCACGGGTTCGCGGACGTGGTGCTTCAACTTCAGCCGTCGCAGGGCGTGGAGAATGATCCCAACGCGTTGGGCGAGCTGGCGGACCGCTTGGCCTTCGCGACCGCGCCGCAGACGATGATCCGTCCCGGCACCTGCTCCGCGGGCGTCCGGGTGGAGCTGCGTGATGCTCAGGAGCAAGCCGCCGTCGCGTCCGGAAACGTGCCACTGACGGTGACCGCCAACCCCGCGGCGGAGGTGTCGCTCTTCGCAGACGAGAGCTGCGCCACGCCGCTGACCAGTCTCTACGTGG
>JBQTKE010000201.1:0-11484 GCA_052386435.1 Myxococcaceae bacterium | reverse complement strand
GTGTGAACCGCTACCGACCCTCCGTTCAGAGCGACCCTCTATCCCTCCGAGACCTTCGCTCACGCGCCCACGCCCGTTTGCCGGAACGCTCGATCCTCTTTAAGATCAGTCCGGTGCTGACCCCGACGACCGACTTCAGCCATCCCGATCTTCGTCCCTACTTTCTGTGGTGGACGAAGGCGACTGTTGGCGAGCTGAGAAAGTCTCTCGCTTCCGACAATATTGAAGAGCGCGCGTACTGGATGGGGGCGTTGTTGCGCGAGGCGAACACCCGCGACGTCTGGGCATTCGTGACTCCTTCAATGATCCGCGGTCTATGGCCCCACTTGATCCGCCACCTCGGGCGCAGCCGCGCGATGTGGGCCTACCTTCTCGGACTGCCTGAACCTCGCTGGCCACCAGACGAGGCACATGCTCAGTAAGTTTGACCCCCGGGTGATCTCCCCCGATGGGCTGAGACTTATCCGCTCATGTCAGTCCCGGGTTCCCTGCGAGCTGGGTGGAGGCGTGGCCCTCAGCGGAGCATACCTTGCGCATCGCCTCTCCCAGGATGTCGACCTGTTCTGCAAACGAAGAGACGAGGTGCGTCAGCTGGTTCAAGCCCTTCCAGCGATCGCGGCTGAAACAGGGATGACGGTGCAGATCGTCCGCGACGCGGGCGACTTCGCTCGGGTCCACTGTGTCAAGGCAGAGCAGGTGTTGGAGCTGGACATCGTTGTTGAGTCTCCACCCGATTTGAGCTCTCCGCCGCCGCCGATCGAGGGCGTCACGGTTCGATCCCTTGAAGACCTTCGCGCCTCGAAACTGACTTGTCTGCTGTCCCGGTCAGAGCCACGCGACCTGGTCGACGTACTTTTCCTTGATCGTGCGGGCTACCCCGTGGAGGCCGATCTCCCTCTAGCGCTTCGCAAGGACAGTGGAATTGACCCGGGCGTGTTGGCGTGGCTGCTCGGTCAGTTTCCGACGCACCCCCTTCCGCAAATGCTCAAACCTCTCACCGAGACAGAGCTCATTCGCTTTCGTGACGAATTGCGAGAGCGCCTGCGGAAGATCGTCCTGCCTGCATGAGCCGAACGTTTTCCCAGCACACTCATGACCTGACTGCGGCAAGCACGTCGTCGACATGGCCCGCGACCTTCACTTTCGGCCAGACCTTCTTGATCTTCCCGTCCGGTCCAATCAGGAACGTGGAGCGGATGATCCCCATGAACTTACGACCGTAGAGGACCTTCTCGCCCCAGGCGCCGTACTTCTCCGCGATGGCGTGGTCTTCGTCGACGAGGAGTGGGAACTCCAGCTCGTACTTCGTCGCGAACTTCACGTGACTCTTCTCGTTGTCCGGCGAAACGCCGAGAACGATCGCGCCCTTCTTGAGCAGCTTCGCCTGCGAGTCGCGGAAGTCACACGCCTCCTGCGTGCAGCCGGGCGTGTTGTCCTTTGGGTAGAAGTAGAGGACCACGTGCTTACCGGCGAAGTCCGACAGCTTCACGGTCTTGCCGGACTGGTCCTTCAACGAAAACGAGGGGGCTTTTTTACCTTCTTCGATCATGGGCGCAACGTAGCGAATTGAGCGTGGCCGCGCACCGCCTCTTCAATCCGCGGCGTCAGCGCTTCTCCGTGCGGCGCCCTCGCGCTGGAGCGCTGCCAGCGTTCCAGCCAGCGCGACTCCAGCGGTCTGTTCAGCCGCGACAGGGACGTGCTGGCCATCGTGGTCTCCTGTTTCGTTCCCACGCCCGCACCAGCGCCGACGAAGAATCCGCCCAGGAGCATCGACACGCGCGTTGGCGTCGCCGCGCTGTACGTCGCAAGGAGCGCATCCGAGCTGCAACGCCTATGCACTCGCCGAAATGTCTCGGCGGTCCAGAGTCCTGGACTCGACGCGGGAGAGAACGGGTCAAAGAAGACGATGTCCGCGACGGCTGGCGCCTCGTCGAGCTGCTTCATCACGTCGCCGTGAAGAAGCAGCCAGGTGATGCCGGGAGCGCGGAAGCGGCCATCGCGCATCAGCGTGTGCGCGGCGTCCGCCCACGGGATCAGAAACGGGAAGCCTTCGGGATCCGCGAGCGCGAGTCGAAGCGGCGCCAGGTCTTGCTCGAAGCTGATCAGCAGCAAGTCGCGGCGTTGATCCTTGGTCGCCTCCAGCGCCGCCGCCGCGTTGGTCGCCGCTCCCAGCCCCACGTCGTAAATGCAGAGCGGACATTCACCGGGTGTGCGCAGCGCCTCCCCTACTCCCATCTGATCGATGTAGAGGAGGTTCGCTTCTTTCCAGGGCCCGACCGAGGGGTGCATCACCTCGCCCAGGCTCAAGCTCCGCACCGCGCGCGATCCGTTGCGCAGCGTCACCAGCTCGAAGTCACCGTCCCGCATCAGGCGATCACGTCTTTGAGCTCTTGGTAGAGCGAATCGAACTGGTTGTTGAGGATGGCGTTGCGCATCCGGGTCATCAGCGTGTGGAAGTGACGCAGGTTGTGAATCGACAGAAACCGCGAACCCAGAGTGTGCTTACCTTTCATCAAGTGCAGCAGGTAGCCGCGGGTGTAGCGCGCGCAGACGGCGCAGTCACAGGTGGGATCGAGCGGTTCATCGGAGAGCCGATTCACCTGACGGGTCGCACGGAGCAGGCCCTGGAAGGTGTACACGTAGCCCTGTTGCGCCATCTTGGTCGGGATGATGCAGTCGAACATGTCGATGCCGCGGCGCACGCCTTCCAGCAGATCCAGCGGCGTCCCCACGCCCATCAGGTAGCGCGGCTTGTGGACCGGGAGAAGTGGCGTGACCCGCTCGGTCATCGTGTCCTTCTCGATCTTCGTCTCCCCCACCGCGAGTCCGCCGATCGCGAAGCCGTCGAACGGATGCTGAGTGAGAAACGCGGCGCTCTCGTCGCGCAGATGTGGGAAGACGCCGCCCTGCACGATGGCGAAGAGCGCTTGGCCCGTTTCCACCGCATCGCGCGCGGCCAGACTGCGCAGCGCCCAGCGGTGGGTTCGCTCCATCGCCTCGCGCGTCTGCTGCTCGTTGGAGGTCGAGTCGATGCAAACGTCGAGCACCATCATGATTTCTGAGTTGATCGCCTGCTGCATGGCGATGCTCGTCTCAGGGCTGAGGAGCTGACGGCTGTTGTCGTGGAAGCTGCGAAAGTGCGCTCCCTTCTCGGTGATCTCCCGATCTTCGGAGAGCGAAAAGATCTGAAAGCCGCCCGAGTCCGTGAGCACCGGGTCGTCCCACTGCATGAACGGGTGAATCCCGCCGAAGCGCTTGAAGACCTCCGCGCCGGGACGAAGCATCAAGTGGTACGTGTTGCCAAGGACGATCTTCGAGCCCGTCGATCGCACCTCGTCCATGCTCAGGTTCCGGATGTTGGCGTGCGTCGCCACCGGCATGAACATGGGCGTCGGCAATTCGCCGCGTCGGGTGTGAAGAATCCCCGCGCGCGCCCCCACGGGGTCCGTGTTGAGCAGCTCGTAGGAGATAGGTCCCGGTTCAAGATTGGGAGCCGGCTGAAGCTTCAAAAAGGCGTTGCTGTTCACAGGGCGCGGCACCCTATGCGATCCGCTCGGGGAATGCCTACCCAGGGGTGTCTGGCGTCGCTCCGAGGCGCTGCGCGAGGGCCTCTACGCAGAGCACGTCAAAGCTTGGCCAGTCGGTTCCTGAGATCCCCAATCGCCAGCGCCTCCACGCGATCCTCGAGCGCGAAAGAGCGTGGGCCGGGAAAAACAACGAAGAGCCGCTCAAGCGCGAGGTCGTGCACGGCAACTCTCATGGACTTACTCACCGCTGGGGCGTCGGTGAGCTTCATCTCGAACCCGAAGCGTTTCCCTCGCCAGGGAACCATCAAGTCCAGCTCTGCTCCCTGGTGCGTGGACCAAAAGTAGGCATTGCGCGTACGCAGGAGGCTCAAGATCTGCTGAATGACGAAGCCCTCCCAAGAGGCTCCCACTTTGGGGTGCCCGAGCAGGTCGTGAACTTTTGTGAGATCCAGCAGAGCGTGAAGCAGCCCAGAATCTTGGATGTAGATCTTGGGCGACCGGACCTGCCGTTTGCCCATGTTCTCGAACCACGGTTGGAGTGAATGGACCATCCACGCGCCCGACAGGAGATCGACATAGTGGCGGGCCGTGGTCTCGGACGTGCCGAGAGCCCGGGCGAATTCGGCCGCATTCCAGATTCCGCCATGGTAGTGCGCAACCATGTTCCAGAACCTCCCAATGGTGCCGGAGGGGATGTGGACACCGAGTAGCTGCGTGAGATCCCGCTGGAGGAAGTCGCGAATATAGTCTGCGCGCCAGGCCAAGCTCGCGCGGTCGGAGCGGGCCAAGAATGCACGAGGAAAACCACCACGCAGCCACAACCGCCCAGGGTGTTCGGAATCGATCTCGCTCAGGTCGAAACCCCAGATGTCGATGTGGCTGACACGACCGGCCAAGCTCTCAGAGACCCCCCGGATAAGCCTTGGATCAGCGCTGCCCAGGAGCAGAAAACGGGCCGGCGTCCTCGCGCGATCTGCCAACACCCGGAGGACAGGGAACAGCTCTGGAAGCCGTTGGACCTCGTCGATGATCACCAGTCCGCGCAGGGGCTCGAGCGTCATCATGGGGGTGGAGAGCCGAGACAAATCCCGCGGGTCCTCCAAGTCGAAGAGTGTTGCGCGCCGACCTTGCGCGAACTCCCGCGCCAGAGTGGTCTTCCCGCATTGACGCGGGCCCAGAATGGAAACCACGGGCGTTCGCGCCAGAGCATCTCTGAGCTCTCGAAGGCGGGCGGACCGCTGCATCATGGGAGAAGGGTACCATGAAAAAGACCACTTGAACTGAGCATTTTCATGGTACGGGTTTTAGCTACCAGCTTCGTGGACTCACTGCGGCGCGCTACGAGCAGAACTGCCGGATGGCCTGCTGGAGAATTTCCTGCGCTCGGTGCAGCTCAGCCTTCGGCACGAACTCGCCCGTCTGGTGAGCGACCCGAATATCGCCAGGACCGAAGACGACGGCCTCCGCGCCGAGAGCGGTGAGCTGGGGCGCCTCGGTGCCGAAGGCCACGGTCTCTGCTTGTTTCCCACTCTGGTCTTCCAGAAACTTCACGACCGGCGAAGTGGGCGACGTCTCCACGCCCCGGTCGGCGCGGAGGATCTTCACGGTGACGTCATACCCAGCATCCGTGGCCCGCAGCGCGTTGATGATCTTCGTCAGCTCGGTGGGGAGCGTGTCCACCGGTTGGCGCGGAATGGGACGCCACTCGAGGATGAAGCGGCACTCTCCCGGCAGGATGTTCTTGGCGCGCCCACCCTGGATCGTGCCGACATTCACGGTGGTGTATGGCGGCGAGAACTGCGGATCCGCGTCGGCTCGCAGCGACCCCAACGCGTATGCCTCCAGCCGCTCCAACAAACGGCCCGCGCGAAAAATCGCCGATGCTCCTGTCTCGGGATACGCGGAGTGACCTTCCTTCCCGCGCACCTCAATCTCGGCCAGGCAGTAGCCCTTGTTCGCGCGAACCGGCGTAAGTGAGGTCGGCTCTCCGACGATCGCGTAGCGCGCCTGCCCCAGCTTCGCCTCCACCAGCTTCTTCGCCCCGTAGCAGCCCACCTCTTCATCCGCGGTGAAGACGGTGAGCAGTGGTCGCTCAACGTTCTGCACGCTCTCTACGGCGTGCAGCGCGCAGGCGATATACGCCTTGGTATCGCAAGCGCCACGCGCGTAGAGCTTTCCGTCTCGCTCCGTCAGCGTGAGCGCTTCCTTCCACGCAGCGTCGTACGGAACGCAGTCGGTGTGCCCCACCAGCGCCAGCTCAGGTTTTCCTTTGCGGCCTCGGCGCGAAATCAGGTTCTGCTTCGCGACTCCCGCCTCGTCCGTGTAGCGATGGCGCTCGCACTCGAAGCCCGCCTTGCGAAGCCGCGCTTCCAGATAGTCCACCATGGGCGCATTGCTCAGCGACGAGGTGGAGTCGATCGCGACCAACTCACGAAGCGTTTCTTCCAAACCAACGCTCACGAGAACACCCGCTTGGTCAGCAGCGAAAACGCTTCGCCGCTCTCTTGCGTCAGCGGGTGCTGCCCTTCCTGCACGATCAACTGTCCCTGCACGGCCACCTCTCGCACCGCGCTCCGTTCCATTCCAAAGACCATGTTCGCGAGCAGCGACTCGCGCGCCGCGCCGACCAGCGAGGGGTGACGCAAATCCACGGTGAAGAAGTCCGCGGGCCCGCCGATGGTCAGCGTTCCCACCGGCAGCCCTAAACTTCGCCCACCTCCGCTCGTCGCCATCTCAAACAACCTGCGCGCGAGTCCATCGACTTGACCTTCTCCACCGTCCAGCACGGCGCGCCGCAACCGCAACAGTCGAAGGTGGCTCTCCAGCTGGCACGCTTCGTCGAGCAGATCGATCGTCGCCTGGCTGTCTGAGCCCAACGCGAGGTGAACGCCGGCGGGGAGAAGCTGATCCGCGGCGACAATTCCATCGCCGAGATTTCGTTCGGTCGAGGGACACGCGACGACTGTGGCGCCCTTCAGCAGCGCGTGCTCATGGGGCGCGAGGTGCACGGCGTGCACGGCGGAGAAACGCGGCGAGAGCAGTCCCAGCTCAGAGAGCAGCTCCACCGGGCGCTTTCCGTGCTCAGCGACACAGGCCTCGATCTCCTTGGGCTGCTCCGCGACGTGCATGTGGAGGACACGCTGGCCTTCGCTAAGCGCCCGCAGCCAAGTGCTGGGGACCGCCCTCACGCTGTGCGGAGCGAGCCCTACGCTCACGCGCGAATCTGTCCGCGTCTTGTCCGCCAGCCCCTCCGTGAAGCGCAGGAAGCTGTCGACGTTCGGATCAATGAAGCGATGCTGGCGTGGATTCTCGGTGACATTGAAGCCAGCGCGCGCGTAACCCACTCGAAGCAACGCTATGCGCAACCCGACCTCGCGCGCCGCTTTGATCACTTGCAGCGCCAGCTCGTTCGGCTCTTCGTAAGGCGTGCCGTCCGGGTTGTGGTGCAGGTAGTGGAACTCACCGACGCTGGTGATCCCCGCCAAAGCCATCTCGAGGAACGCTTGGCGTGACGCGATATAGAGCTCGTCGGGCGTGAGCGTGGTCGCGGCCCGATACATCAGCTCGCGCCAACTCCAGAAGTCGTCGGAGGCCCGGCCTGAGGCAACGTATTCAGCGCGTCCGCGGATCAGCCGTTGAAAGGCGTGGGAGTGCGCATTGACCATGCCCGGAAAGAGCGCCCGATGAACCAGGCGGATGGGCAGACCCGGAAGGGGCGCGCGGAGCACGTCGGCGACGTGGCCGCCGTCTGAAACGGCCAGCGCGAGGTCATCGCGAAGCTTCCCCTCCCAGTACAGAAGATCCGGTTTGAAAACGGTCGTCACGGGGCGCGGACTCTACGCGATCTCCGCCCTTCCGGCGCCGGTGGTACGCCACGATGCCGTAGCCCAGCAGAGCGTTCACCCCCATCAGGGCGTTGGTGACCACGAAGACCCAATTCTTGACCAGCACGCTGTAGACAGTGAAACCGGAGGAGGCACCCAGCTGCCCCAGGAAAAGCCAACGGGAGACGCCTTCACTCTGGCCTGACTTCCACTGCTTGAAGACTTGCTGGGCGATGGTCACCACCAGCAACGCCGAGCTCACCCAACCGATGACATCTGTCATGGGCTCAACCTGGGCACGCCGAGCTCCACGTGCCACCTTGGACAGCAAGCGGGGACACAAGGGCGGAGTTGCCAGACGTAGCAGCCGCACTGACGTTTCACTTCAAGGCGACGTTTCACTTCAAGGCTTTGGTCCACTCTAGGAGACCCATGGAAATTCGCGAGCTGATGACCGGCGTCTTCGAGACGCTCCCTCCCACGGCTTCGGTGCGCGAGTGCGCCGAACGGATGCGCGAGATCGACGTGGGCTTCATGCCCATTCAAGACAACGGGAAAACGGTGGGCGTGGTGACGGACCGCGATCTTGTGTTGCGCGCGATTGCGGATGGGATGGATCCCTCAAAGACGCCGCTCCAGCAGGTGATGTCAGGCGATCTGGTGTCGTGCCACGAACAAGACGACGTACAAGAAGCGATGGAGCTGATGGAGCAGAACCAAGTGCGTCGACTGCTGGTGCTGGATGGAAATGATCAGCTGGTGGGAATTCTGTCGCTGGGTGACCTGGCCACCGCGTTGGATGGCGAGAGCATGGGCGGTGAAGTGTTGGGCCGTGTGTCGGATCCCTCTTCGCCCGCTTTGCTCTGACCGCGCGCGGTGGTGACATTGCGGCATGGCCAAAAAGAAGAGCTCGCTCCAAGAGTACCGCCGCAAACGCGACTTCGCGGTCACTCCGGAGCCGGCGCCCGGTGAGACGCGGTCGCGGACAAAGACACCCACGTTCATGGTGCACAAGCACGACGCGACGCGACTTCACTACGACCTTCGCTTGGAGATGGACGGCGCGTTGGCGAGCTGGGCGATTCCCAAAGGCCCCAGCTACGACCCGGGACAGAAGCGGCTCGCGGTGCAAACGGAGGATCACCCTCTGGAGTACGGGGGCTTTGAGGGACGAATTCCGGATGGAGAATACGGCGCGGGTGACTCGCTGATTTGGGATCGCGGAACCTACGACACGGTTCCGCCCGGACAGGCGAGCGCGCAAAGGCAGAAGGGGCACCTCCACCTCAAGCTCGAAGGGGAGAAGCTCAAAGGCGAGTGGCATCTCGTACGGACACGTCCTCAAGGCGGCAAGGCGCAGTGGCTCTGTTTCAAGGCGAAGGACGGCAAGGAGGATCCGGAGCTCGACGTGATCGTGGAGCGTCCTGAATCCGTGGCGAGCGGTCGAAAGGTCACGCGAGGTCCGGTCCGAAAGAAGGCGTTGGGCGGAGCGCATCCCAATCCAGAGGCACTGCTCAAGCGCGTGTGGCCGCCCATGTTGGCGACGTTGACCAAGAGCACCGAAGGGGTGACGCCCAAGAGCCACGTGCTGGAAATCAAATACGACGGATACCGAGGACTCGCGGCGTTGAGTGCGGGGAACCTCGCGTTTCAGTCACGCAATGGCGCTGAGCTGAGCGGACGTTTTCCGCAGCTGGCACAGGCGCTGAAGGAAGTGCCGCTGGTCGAAGCGGTGCTCGACGGCGAGGTGGTCGTCTTCGACGCGAAGGGGATCTCGCGGTTCCAGGAGCTGATGACCGACTCCGCGCGTGAACGGTACGTGGTGTTTGACCTGCTCTGGTTGGACGGAGAGGACCTGCGCGAACGGCCACTGGAGGAGCGGCGAGATCTTTTGGAGAGCGTGCTCGCCAACGCCAAAGCGCCGCTGCAGATCTCTCAGCAGCTGGAGGCGGACACCGCGGAGGCGCTGGAGAAGATTCGTCAGCTGGGAGGCGAAGGGCTCATCGCCAAGCGACGCGGATCCCCGTACGTGGGTACCCGCTCCAAGGATTGGCTCAAGCTCAAAACCACGGGCGCGCGGGAAGCACGCAAGGAAACGCCGAAGGGCTCAAGCGAGGTTGAAGTCGAGGTGAGCAATCCGCAGAAGCTGATGTTCCCCAAGAGCGGGATCGCCAAGGGCGAAGTGGCGGAGTACTACCGCGACGTCGCGCCGTTCATGGTGAAGGCGCTCGAAGGAAGACCGCTGGCGTTGCAGCAGTGGCCCAAGGGCATTCACGCTCCCGGCTTCTATCGGCAGTCGGTGCACCATCCACCGGATTGGGCGACCACGGTGACGCTCAAGCAGAGCGGCAAGGATGTGGAGCACGTCATCGTCGACAAAGAAGAGACGTTGGTGTGGCTGGCGAATCAGAACGCGCTCACACTGCACATGTTCTCCAGCCGCGTGCCGAAGCTGGGCGAACCAGACTGGGTGGTGTTCGATCTCGATCCGGGCAAGGGCAGCTGGGACGATCTGATCCAGCTCGCCACGTCGCTGCGCGGATTGTTGGAGCAGCTCAAGCTGCAGAGCGTTCCCAAGACGTCGGGCAAACGTGGGCTGCATGTGATCGTGCCGCTCGCGAAGGGACATACACAAGAAGACGCACGCGATTTCGCGATCGCCATCACGGAGACTTTGGCCAAGGGTCTCCCCAAGCTCGCCACCACCGAACGGAGCATCGCCAAGCGCGGCGGTCGGCTCTACCTCGACGCGTTTCAGAACGGTGAAGGCAAGACCATCGTCGCGCCCTACTCTCTGCGCGCGCTCGAAGGGGCGCCGGTGTCAACGCCGTTGCACTGGTCGGAGGTCACGTCGCGGCTCGATCCTACTCAGTTCAATTTAAAGACGCTGCGGCAGCGGCTCGACGAGGAGGGGGATCTGTTCGCCGACGCGCTGGCCGGAACGCAGAGGCTTCCAAGGCTGAAGACGTAACGGAGTCAGGCTTTGAGCGCTGCGGCCTGAAACTGGCGTGGGCAGCATCGCGTTCGCGTTCGCGTTCGGACTGAACGGGTTCGGTCTACGGGCACATTTTGACGGCACACCGCTACGCCGACGCTCCACGGCTCAGGCCGTTCACTTCCGACGGCCGCGGAGACGAACAAAGCCGACCAGAGCCATCAGGCTCCACAGGCTCGCCGATCCCATGTCGGTGACGCGGCAACCGCAGCCGGCACCGGCTACGCGTACGTGGGCGATGTGGCACGAAGTCGTGGCCTACTCCTCGAGCGACTTCAGCTCGGCACCGCCTCCAACGAAGACTCTCGTATTTGGCGCAACGTGGGCCGCGGTGCCGCGTCCTTCGGCTCGCACACGCTCGGAACCGGCCACAAACCCCGTTGCTCCATCGGTGAGCAAAACATCGCCACCCTCTGGCCCAACGTGGGCCGTGGTGCCGTGTCCTCCGGCTCGCACAGAGCGGTTGGGGCCGGTCACAACCCCCGTCGCTCCATTGGTAAGGAAAACATCACCGCTGCGACCACCGACTTCGACTCTCGTGCCCGCTCCATCGCCTGTCACGATCTTGGCGCCGCGCGGCGCTTTCAAGGTAGCGCCCTCCTTCGCCTGAGCCGAAGAGGCGGGCACCTCAATGTTGACCTCAGTCCTGTCACCCTTCGCGACGACATTTCGAATGCCCCCCGTGACCAAGAACTCCCCACCGCCGGAAAGCGTTGCACGCGGGGCGTCATCACCACCGACAACAACGCGGCCGTCGGTCTTGATTCTCCCTTCACCTAAGGCGCTCCTGCCTGAGAGCATTTTGACCACCAATCGATCTGCCCGCTCACGGCTGGTGAACTCGCCGCCATTGAGCACAGTGATTCGGTGAAGGGGTTTCCGGGGGTTCGCTCCGACGTGGAGGACTTGTCCTCCTTGGACCGTTACCAGCTCGGCACCTCCCGTCACGAAGGACGGACGCGCGCCCCTACGTCTCGGTCCAAAGGTATCAACTGCCAAAATCCGCTTCGGTCTGACTCGGGTTTCGCCCTTTTCTGAGTGGACTTCCGCTCAGGCGAGGATCAAAAGGGCAGCGTGAAACTGAAGTGCCAGCGTTGCGACATTCGGGGGTCAGCCGACCTCGCCTACATCTGGTACG
>JBQTKE010000200.1:0-4283 GCA_052386435.1 Myxococcaceae bacterium | reverse complement strand
ACGTCCACGGCGCGTCCTCCTTCTGAATCCAACATCACCCCAGACATCCAGGCGGCGACTTGTAAAGCGCTGCTTGTCTCCGGAGTGAGCGCTGTCGGAGTTCGCGGCCTGAAGAATGGAGCGTCGTTCGGTCACAGCCTCCGCCGCGCAGATGGGGAAGCATTCGCTGAAGCCAAGCCGGCGGGCACTCGGGTTATTCCGGTCGCTGACCACCAACTGGAGCTGGGCGAGCTCGAATGGGGAGTTGTTCCCGCGCCGACCGAAACGGAGGCGATTGTCGCCGAGGCTCGAAACAGTGGGCGCCCCCTGGGCCAAGTTCTTGCGGAGGTCAACCAGACCCAGCGCGCGGAGAAGCGACCGGTTCGCTACGTTCAGGAGAACGGAGAGGTGGTGAAGCTTCAGCAGTTCGCGTCGGACTTGGATCTGGCGTATGTGCTGGATGGCGACGGTCGGCCCCTTTCGGACCCAGAGGTCGCGGTCTTCGGCGCGCAGCTCAATCGCGCGTATCAAGACCTGGGCTATCCCGTGGAGTTGGTGCAGCACGGCGCGCACTTCAACGGCATGCAGAGGCCAGAGATCAACTAGGCCTACGGTCTGACGGACAAGTACCAACACGATCCGGTCTACAGCTTCGTTGTTGAAGGCAGCGGCATGAACGCGCGGTACCAAGGCGCTGCGCCGCTGCTCGAGACTTTCAAGCGCGTGTACCGAAAGGACCACTGGCCGGTGGGTGAAGCCACCCAGCAACCCGGCGTGGCTCCCAAGCATCTCGCGCAATTTGTTCCTGATCGCCCGGTGGCGATAGGCCATTCGGCGGAGAACGCAGAGGCCGCCAAAGAGACCGGGCGGGGGGAATCCCCCGGACAGTTGGCGCTCGACCTCTGGCGCTAAGG
The DNA here is from genome assembly GCA_052386435.1 of Myxococcaceae bacterium. Classification (GTDB taxonomy): domain Bacteria; phylum Myxococcota; class Myxococcia; order Myxococcales; family Myxococcaceae; genus JBQTKE01. The sequence continues at coordinate 3,390 of JBQTKE010000200.1, read as the reverse complement.
CCAAGTCGCGATCTGAAGTCGGTCCCCTGCGCGAAGCGATCGGGATTGCTGCGGGATTCACGCCTGCGGGCTTGTCAGGCCGACCCATGAACGCAGGTACGAAACGATCGGAGACACATCGGCCAGAGATGAGGACCAAGCGACGTAGGCGTCCGGGCGAACCAAGATCATTTGATTCGCGTACGGACTCCGCTCTGACCAGTAGCGTCGGTTGTTCCGTCTCTCGTGAATGCGAATGACGTTCGCAAACCACGGTAGGTCCAATTCAACTTCACATTCACCAAAGACCAGCAGTGAAAAAAATCTGTAATCGAGCAACGAATAGATTCGGACCTGCGCGTCCTCACCGTTGTGGACGAGGAAGTCAAACAACCTCGTCCCGTGAAGGGGGTGCTCGCCGTACCGAATACCCATGCCGGTAATGTTGCCCGCTCTTCTCTCGACCGCCTTGACGTACTCCTCGGCATGGCTGCGATCCCTGGAGTACTTGGTCGTGCGCACCAGCTCGCCAGACGTCTCGACGACGCTCAAGGCAACCGGCTTGCGCTCCTGTTCGTAGGAGCGCAGGAGCGCAGGCGAGGCGCCTCCATTGGCGACCAGGCTCATTTTCCACACGAGGTTGAAGGCATCCGACAAGCCTGTGTTGAGCCCTTGCCCACCATTCACAGAGTGAATGTGGCAAGCATCACCGGCCAGGAAGACCTTGTCATCGACCGAAAAGCGTTCGGCGACGGACTCCTTGACGGAGAAGGAGGAGAACCAGGCGACCTCCTTGAAGGTTAACCGGTGAGGATGCATGGCTCGATTGATCTTCGCCACCGCCTCCTCAAAGGCGAAGTCCTTGGTATCCATGCGAACGTAAAATCGATCGATGTTCCCCTCGCGTGGAATCCAGGCCACGTCGGAAGTGTCGGTCTGAAAGACGATGATCTCGGGGACCTTCTCGAAGCTGGTTTCGACGACCCCATCCAAGACCGCCCAAATCAGCTTCGGCCTGATGACCTCGAACGGAACCTTGAAAAGGTCTCGAACGAATGATCGAGATCCATCCGCTCCAATGACAAATCTCGACTTGATCGTCCCGCCTGTCGAGAGTGTCGTCAGGCAACCGCCATCAGTGACCTTGATGTCACTGACCGACGTGTTGCGTCGCACGGCGGCGTCGACTTCTTTGAGCCTCTCGTCCAGCAACTGCTCGACGAAGGCCTGGCCGAGCATGAGGAAATGCTTATGGAAGCAACCGTCCAAAGCTTTCCACCATGTCGATTGACGCGAGACGAATCTCCCGTCGGCCCATACCGAGCTCGTGTCGCAAGGCTTGCCCAAGGGATAGAGGTCTTTGAAGAGATCGACGATCTCCAGCAACTGCAAGGTGCGGGCGTTGAGAGCGTCGGCCCTTCCAACTCGAAGTGGCTCCGACGATTTGTCGATGATCACGGTACGCAGACCACATCGCCTTGCGAGAAAGGCGCAGAGCAGACCCACGGGCCCTGCCCCAACGATGACCAAGTCCGTCCCTGCTTCCACAGTTCGCCCAGGCGTCGTCACCTGTATGCCCTCAGGCCGGGATTGTCGAAGGGTGGGTCGCCCAGGACGTGCACGCGTTGAAGATGCCGAGGTGCCCCGCTGGTGAACGCTTCGCGCCCGTGGAGGAGCGTGTAGTTGTCCGCAATCACCAAGTCGTGGCTCTGCCAAGAGTGAGCGTAGAGGCTTTCGGGCGCGTAGAGCGCCTCTCGTAGGACGCGATGAAAGCCGGCGATTTCGGCCTCGGTGAGGCCCGTAAACGCCAGCGTCGGATGGTTGAGGAAGCTTTCGTCTCCCCCGATTGGAGGCTCATTGTAGCGAATCACCGGGAAGCAACGAACGGGGTGCATGGTGATGACCGGCGAAATCGTCTCGCTGTCGTAATAATCCATCTTTCGGCGATAGATGCCGGTCACCTTGCCCCAGAGAGCGCGGCTTCGAGGCGTTGCCCGCTCGAGAGCGGTCACCGTGTTCGAAAACGTCGTCCGGCCACCTTGGTCACGCAACGGCGCGCCGACGCAATGAAAGATCTGAAACTCGGGTATCTGCGGCCGGTACATTCCGTCCCAGTGGAGGGGCACGTAGTTGTTGTCGAAGATGTGGTCGGTGGGCTCCTCCTGCTCGATGAGCTCGAGAACCTTTCCAAATGGCCACTCGGCCACATGGCCCCACCGGCCGCAGTAGCCCGCGAAGTCCTCGGCGCTGTCGAACCCCGCGAAGCCTCGCAGCACCAACAACCGGTGTTGTCTCGCCAGATCGCGCAGCCGATCGATGGGCGCGTCGCGCACGTCGACCTTCTCGAGCTTCGGTCGCAGCAGTACGCCAAAGGGGTCGATTTGCGTCAACTCGTAGGAGGGCACGGATTCGCTCCTTCCGTCAGCCCCGAGGCATCGAGAACGTAGTGGCTCGGGCGTCCGTTCTTGAAGACCAGCTTCGCGCCGAGCGCCTCGGCCCGGCGTCGCTTGAGCAGCACGAAACGTCCTCCAATCTCCACCGCCGCGCCGTGCCAGGGCGTGAGCCACTCGTCCGCCGTCTTCATCATGTGAATGCCGATCTTCCTGCTGCCACAGACCTGCGGGTGAATCGAGAGCCGGACGGCCTCGGGGAAGCGCGTCGCCAGCAGCGCATCCCAGGCCTTGCTGCGCTGAACGACCTGGTAAGCACGCCGACGGCAGTCCTTCTGCAGCGCGGTCCGGCTGATCGTCATCTCCGGTCGAACCGCATCCTCGAGGAGGAATCGGGTGATTCCACGATAGAGGCGTTGGGCGGCGCCGCCGGCACGGACCGCGACCTGCAGCGCCTCGATCGGCTCGCCATGGGCTGCGATGAGGCACGCACGCATCTCATTGAAGCTGCACCCGGTGAAGACCTCATCCAGATCGAAGGTGGAGAGGGCATCCGCACCCAGCTCTCGGATGAGCGCCGAGAGGTCTTGTTGATAGGTGGTAATGTCGCTCTCTTTGATCCCAACCACGTCGCTGAAGACCCGTCCGTCCGAGCACAGGACGATCCGCGCTCCCGGACCATAAATGGTCGCGATCCGCCGGCAGAACTCGTGGAGGAACACGATCGACTGCCGCTCAGCCATGTCGGGCCTTGGACCGAGCACCTTGGCTGGATTGGGCGACTTGCCTGGGAATGCGGGTAGCACGAAGACAATGGGCTCATCGCGCTCGATCGCGCTCACGATACGATCGAGGTGTGGAGCCACGCACGCGCTGCAGAGCGAGCTCTCGCAGGGCCTGCTTTCGCGCGCGACACGGCGATACTTCCAGACAAGTCCGAGAAGCTGCAACGCGATCGAACGACTGGACTGGCCAACAGCGGCCGGTCGACCTGTAAGGCTCTCCCGCTCTGCTGCGTAGG
>JBQTKE010000199.1:0-6524 GCA_052386435.1 Myxococcaceae bacterium | reverse complement strand
GACTCGGTGAGCGCCGCCGGTCCCAATCTCCAGAGCCGTTCTCTGGGCCCCTCCCACGGGGTTTTGACTTCGCGCACCGAGCCTTCGCCCAAACACAAGACGTCCTCGACCATCCCGTCACCCTCCCCACTGCTGTCCGGGGCGAGCGCTCAGCAACGGTTGTGCCGACGAGCGTTTGGAGAGGTGCGCCAACCAAGCCGTCCCGCGTTGGCGACGGAGGAGACTCGATCTTCGGACGGTCTGGACTTACTTGGGTGGGCCGAACGACGAGAGCGTGAAGAAGACTTTGATCTTGTCGCTGGTCTCGCGAAGCCGTTCAGAGAGCGTTCGCACGAAGGTCCAGAGCAGCACGTAGGCCAGCTCCTTGTCCGTGAACATCAGCTGGTCCAGCCTCTCGCGCCGGATCTCCATCAGTGTGCACGGGATATGGGCCAGCGCGTCCGCTGAGCGAGGACTGTCGTCGATCAGCGCCATCTCGCCGAACCACTGCCCTTTCTCCAACACCGCCAAGGCTTCTTCACCCACGCCCTGGACCTGCTTGGAGATGCGCACCCTCCCGTCGAGGATGACGTACATCGACTGGCCAACCTCGCCCTCTCTGAAGACGTAGCTGCCGCCTTCATAAGACTGGCTGGTGGCGAGACTCGCGACCTTCTGAAGCTGACTGGTGGTCAGTCCTTCGAAGAGCGCGACCTTTTTCAAGATGCCTGCGTCCATCGCGGTTATGTCGTATCACGCGCGGGAAGCCCTCTGGTACTTTCCGCCGCCCCGCCAACAAGAAGCGACAAGACCCCACAGGAGTGATCGTCGTGGCAGACAACGTGAACAAAGTGACCATCATTGGCTCTGGCCCCGCGGGGTACACCGCGGCCATCTATGCGGCGCGCGCCAACCTGATGCCGGTGGTCTTCGCCGGGGGCCCCGCGGAGGACGATCCGCAACGCGTCCCAGGTGGCCAGCTCATGATCACCACCGACGTGGAGAACTACCCTGGCTTTCCCGAATCCATCACCGGCCCTGGGTTGATGGAGCGCTTCCAGAAGCAGGCCGAACGCTTCGGCACCCGCATCCACATGGAGAACGTGGTGAAAGTGGACTTCACCAAGCGCCCCTTCTTCATCCAGGGCGAGAGCCAGTCCTGCCATTCGGAGACGGTGATTGTCTCTACCGGCGCAAGCGCCAAGTGGCTCAACGTGAAGGGTGAGGACACCTATAAAAACCGCGGCGTGTCCGCGTGCGCGACCTGCGACGGCGCGTTCTTCAAGAACCAAGAGGTCCTCGTCGTGGGCGGCGGCGACACGGCGATGGAAGAGGCCACGTACCTCTCGAAGATCGTGAAGCAGGTCACGCTGGTCCACCGTCGCGACAGCTTTCGTGCGTCGAAGATCATGCAGCAGCGCGTGCTCGACAACCCCAAAATCCACGTCGTCTGGGACTCGGCTGTTGAAGAAGTTCTGGGCGACGCCAAGGGCATGAACGGCGCGAAGCTCAAGAACCTCAAGACCAACGCGATCACCCACCACGCCGCGACCGGCCTGTTCGTCGCGATCGGCCACGTCCCCAGCTCGAAGCTGTTCAAGGGGGTCTTGGACCTGAACGACGCCGGCTACATCAAGACCGTGCCGGGAACGGCACGCACCAACATTGAGGGCGTGTTCGCGTGCGGCGACGTGCAGGATTTTTATTACCGGCAGGCGATCACCGCGGCGGGCACTGGCTGCATGGCGGCGATCGAGGCAGAGCGCTGGATGATCGAGCGCGGCCAATGAGTCAGGTGCCCGCGTGAAGATGGTCGACGTGGGGGACAAGGAGAAGACGGCGCGCACCGCGGTGGCGACGGGCTTTGTGCGCATGCTACCCGCCACAGTGAAGCGGATTCGCGAGGGGCGCGTGGAGAAGGGCGACGTGCTCGCGGCCGCGCGGCTTGCCGGGGTGATGGCGGCCAAACGCACCCCTGACTTGATCCCGCTCTGCCACCCGATTGGGCTCGCGGGTGTGACGGTGGAAGTGATCCCAGCGTCAAAGGGGGTCGCCATCCGGTCCGAGGTGAAGACCGTGGACCGTACCGGCGTGGAGATGGAAGCGCTTACCGCGGTGTGTGCCGCCGCGCTTACTGTCTACGACATGCTTAAAAGTGTGGACCGAGGCATGTCAGTGGAGCGTGTTCAGCTGGAGATGAAGGCGGGTGGTCGCTCCGGACCCTGGGTCCGCAAGCCGCGGCGCGTTCGCTAGCACCGAACGCCCTATGGCAACCGGGCCCTTGTAGCATGGGCCCATGGCGGCAGGGCGGTCCACGCAGTACCACTTCGCGATCTTTGGCGACGCGTCGCGCGACCTGACCCACCTGGTTTCGTTGGCGCGCGACCTGCGCGGCGAATATGGCGACAAAGGGCTGCTTGCGGTGACGTTGCATGGGCGACCCGCCACGAACGAGTCGATCCTTCTCTTCCAGTTCTCGTTTCTTTCGTACTCAGGCGCGCTGCGCTCCCGGATGGAGCGCGAGGCGCGGAAGCTGAGCTGCAAGTTGCTGGATCCGCAGCTGCTGCCGGAGGACGAGCGCGACCGCTTTTACGAGAAGAAGTTGAAGATGTTCGAGGTGAAGGGGGAGCTGCTCCCGGAGCCAGCCGCGGGGCTCGCCGCTTTTCGGAAGTCGATGCAGGCTCCGGCCGTCAGAGCTCCCGCCGCGAGCGCGAAGACGTCCGCTCCAGTGAGCTCGTCCATCGCGTCAACCGTCAGCGGAGCCCCAGCGCCGGTTTCGCACGAGCCCGTCGCGCCGCCCCAGCGCCGCGCGCCCGTCGCACCCACACCGGCGCACCCTCACGTCAGCGTGGTCTTCGATTCAGAAGATGCGTTGGCCGATTCACTGCACACCTGCGTCGCGCAAGGCGTGCTCGGGGTGCCACTGACGAAAGAGGTGGAGCAGGGCAGCACGATCGAGGTGGAGCTCAAGTCGAAAGGTGGCAGCACTGTCCGCTTGAGCGCGCACGTGCTGGGACCTGACTTCGACGGCAAGACGCTGCGAATCGTTCCGGAGCCCTCCAGCGCAGGGGCGAGGGACTTCTTGCGACAGCACGGTCAGGCCGCGCGCGAGGGGCGCAAGCTCGCGCCCGCGCCAAATGATCGGCGGCAGTCAGACCGGTTTCACACCTTGCTCGAGGTCTCCTTCCACGATTTCCCGGAGCTCTCCACCGAGTTCGCGACCAACATCAGCCAAGGTGGCCTCTTCGTCCGCACCCAGACGCCACCACCGCTGCGCAGTCAGGTCCGGCTCTCGTTGACCTTGCCCGGCGGAGAAAAGATCGCCACCGCCGCCGAGGTCGTTCACGTCGTGCGACCGGACGACGCGGAGCGCTTCGGCGCCATCGCCGGCGTGGGGATCTCCTTCGCGAGGAACGACGAGGCCTTCCAAGGTCGCATCGACGCGCTGATCAAGCAATACGAGCAGCGGCGCCCGCTGGTGTTGATCGTGGACGACGACGCCTTCTTCCGCCGCGTGCTCTCGGACGCTCTGACCGTGCAGGGCATGGAGACCGTCGTCGTCGGAAACAGCGATGAGGCCATGAACTTCCTCATCGATCGCTTGGATGAGTTGGACGCGATGACCTTGGACGTGGCGATGCCCAAGCTGGATGGGTTCGGGCTCATCGACCGCATTCGCCGACTGGGCGGCGAGACCGACCTGCGAATCCTGGTCATCTCCAGCCGCGTCTCCACGCAGGTCGATGACTTGGTGCGGCAGCGGCACGTCACCAACGCCATCCAGAAGAGCACCCCTCTCCCGGAGCTCGTTGCGGCGGTGCGCGCTGTTCTGCGCAAGGGCTGATCGGCTATACGCCGCGCATGGATCCCCTTCTCAAGTGGCGCTCTGAATTCCCCATCCTCGAGCGCAAAGCCGGCTACCTGATCAACAACTCCCTGGGCGCGATGCCGCGCAAGGTCTACGGCGCGCTCAAGTCCTACGCGGACATCTGGGCGGAGCAGGGCGTGCTGGCGTGGCACGACTGGTTGCCGAGGGTTTCGGACACCGCGGAGAAGGTCGGGTCGATCATCAATGCGCCGCGCGGATCGATGATGATGCACCAGAACGTTTCGACGCTGACCTCCATCCTCATCTCCGGAATGGATTTCAGCCGGCGGCGCAACAAGGTGGTGACCACGGAGTTGAACTTCCCATCCGTCGTCTACAACTGGATGGCGCAGAAGAAGCGCGGCGCGCAGCTCCAAGTCGTGAACACGCGCGACGGGCTCACCCTCGAGACCGAGGATCTGATCAAGGCGATCGACGACAAGACGTTGGTCGTAGCGATTGATCTCGTGCTCTTCCGTTCGTCCGCCCTGCTCGACGTGAAGCCGGTGATTGAAGCGGCGCACAGGCACGGGGCGTGGGTGGTGCTCGATACGTATCAAGCGACCGGCTCCGTCCCCATTGACGTGCAAGCGCTCAACGTGGACTTCCTCACGGGCGGCTCCGTGAAGTGGCTGTGCGGTGGGCCAGGCGCGTCGTTCCTGTACGCGCGTCCGGATTTGCTCAAATCATTCGAACCGCTGCAGACCGGTTGGTTCTCCGACAAACACCCGTTCGACTTTCGCTTCGGCGACGTGGAGTACGCGGACGACGCGCACCGCTTCATGGGTGGTTCGCCGTCAGTGCCCGCGCTCTACGCCGCGAGCGAAGGTTACGAGATCATCCGTCAGGTGGGCGTCAACGCGATCCGCGAGAAGTCGCAGCGACAGACCGCGCTCTTGTACGCGGGAGCGTTAGAGCATGGGCTCACCGTCAACACGCCGAAGAATCCCCATGCACGCGGCGGCACCGTCTGCGTCGACTTCGAACACTCCGAAGATTGCAGCAAGCGGCTCATCGAACGCGGCTTCATCATTGACTGGCGTCCGCGCGGAGGCATCCGCATCTCGCCGCACTTCTACAATTCGGATGACGAGTGCAGGGCGATCCTGACCGCGATCCAGGAGCTGCGAGGGTCGGGCACCTTGAAGGCCACCACCGGAGATCGTCGCCACTAGGGACGTGAGGCCACCGGGTTGTCGCAACTCCAAGGTGGGCGAGCGACGGCGGAGGTAGGTTTCTCTGTGCTCCGCGAACCCAACGGAGTTCGGACTTTGTCGCAACGCATTCGGAGTGAGACACCCACGGCGGCAGTGTGACGTCTTGGACCTCTGAACAAAAAGTTGGGCGGAGGAGAGAAATAGAGGCAAGGATCAGCCTCGGTCCCACCACCCAACCCCAGCAGAGGAAGACGATGGCGAACACCGACAAGCGCAAACAGTCGCTGTATTTCCCTGAGGAGATGCTCAACGAGATCCAGCGCGAGGCCCTTCGGCTGGATCGCTCGCTGTCTTGGATTGTTCAGCAGGGCTGGAAGATCGCCCGCGAGAAGATCAAGGCGTTCCCCGCCGTGCACGACGGTCTGCCGGATCCGCGCGAAGAGCCGGGCACGGTTCACAACCGTCCGTCCTAGTCACTCTCTTCGAGAGAGGAAGGCCCGGCCCTCGCGCATTCGCGGGACCGGGCCTTCGCCTTTTCAGTTCAGTTGATCCACGCGTTGGCGCAACGCCTTCGCGGTCATCACCAGCGTCTGGTGGTCCGGCGCTTCAGGCGAGATTTCTAAGCAACGTTCAATGTCCGCCAGTGCCGCGCGGTAAGCGCCCAACGCGGAGAGAATCGCCGCCCGCGCGCGCAGCTCACCAGGGTGATCGGGCGAGACGAGCAGCATCAAATCCACGACCCGCAGCGCGCGTTCGCCGTCCCCTTGATCCAAGTACACGCGCTTGAGGTTGTTGAGCATGCGGAAGGCGATCGTCTTCACCGCGGTGGGCGCGATCATCTGGTCCGTGAACTTCACCTGAGGCGCTACCTTCGCCAGCAGATCCTCGCAGCCGGTGGTGGTGAGAATCTGCCCGCCGTTGAAAGGATCCATCACCAGCTTTCCGCCCTCGGTGTCGCACGCGACGACGAAGTGGCCGGGGAAGGAGACGCCGTAGAGCGGAATGCGCGCGCGTCGTGCGACCTCCAAGTAGAGGACGGAGAGCGAGATCGGGAGCCCGACTTTCTTCTCGAGCACGATGTTGAGGAAGCTGTTCTCCGGCGCGTGGTACTGCACCTCGTTGCCGCGGTAGCCCTCTTCGGCGCCCAGGACGCGTTGAAGCGCCTGCAGGGGTGCCAAGCCGCCCGAGCTCTCTTCGCGTGTAGCTCGGACGCGCGCCGCGAGCTGCTCGAGCGCTTCTTCAATAGGCGCTGGCGGAAGATCCGCGTACTCAAGCCGCGCGATCGCCACCGCGACCCAGTCCAAACGCGGGGGATCCGCTCGCAGCGCCTCCGCGAGAAGCGCGCGCGCTGAAGGACTGCCCAGGGCGTACTCAGTCATGGCGTGCCTTGAGCGTCAGAGAGCTGCTGGCGAATTTGAGCCCGCAGCGCGACCTGGGCGGAGATGAGTCCCGAGAGGATGCCGTCTTCAAAGTCGAACGTGGGGTGCGCCTTGAGCTCTGGAAAGTCATTCGGATTCATC
>JBQTKE010000198.1:0-3106 GCA_052386435.1 Myxococcaceae bacterium | reverse complement strand
GGCGTAGGCACGGCCCTGCTCCTCACAACCGTCGTCGGCTCGGGGATCATGGGCGACCGACTGGCGGGTGGGAACGTCGCCGTCGCGCTACTCGCGAACACCCTCGCGACCGGCGCTGGACTCATCGCCCTAATCCTGACCTTCGGACCAACTTCCGGGGCCCACTTCAACCCAGCGGTCACCGTCGCAGATGCAAGCCAGGGAGGCCTGCCGTGGAGAGAAGTGCCGCTCTACGTCTTGGCCCAAGTCCTCGGAGCCATCACGGGCGTCGTGTCAGCGCACATGATGTTCGGGGAGCAGGCGTTGACGGTCTCAACCCACGTCCGTTCGGGCTGGTCGCAGGTCATCAGCGAGCTCATTGCCACCTTCGGCCTGCTGGCAGTCATCTGGGGCTGCTCCCGTCGGCGCTCGGAGGCGGTTCCGTTCGCGGTCGGTGCTTACATCACCGCCGCGTACTGGTTCACGGCCTCGACCTCCTTCGCGAACCCGGCAGTTACGCTCGCTAGGGCTCTAACCAACACCTTCTCGGGTATCAGACCGATCGACGTTCCCGCGTTCATCCTCGCCCAGGTAGTCGGGGCTGCGGCGGCGACGCTGCTGTTCCGGTGGCTTGTCCCGACGCTTCCAGGCATGGCGCGCGCTGAGGTTGCCCCTCACGAAGGAAGGGGGCGATGAAGACCGTGATCTTTGCCTGCGTTCACAACGCCGGTCGATCGCAGATGGCTGCCTCCTTCTTCAACCTCATCGCCAGCCCAGACCGCGCAACGGCCGCCTCCGCCGGGACGCAGCCTGGAGAGCGCGTTCATCCCGAGGTGGTCGCGGTGATGAAGGAAGTAGGCATCGACCTCTCGGAAGCGAAGCCGCAGAAGCTCACGGACGAGCTTGCTCGGCAAGCACAGATGCTCATCACGATGGGCTGTGGTGACGCGTGTCCCGTCGTGCCTGGGCTGAAGCGCGATGACTGGCCGCTCCCAGACCCGAAGGGGGAGGCGCTCGGCCGTGTGCGGGAGATCCGAGACGAGATTCGGGCGCGCGTCGTCGCCCTGCTCCGAAAGGAGGGGTGGGCGCGGAGCACTGAGGATGTCGAGGTGCGAAGGGCGAGAGAGGAGGACCGCCCGCGCATTGAACGAGATGGGTGATGCCAACCTCATCGACAAAGGCTGGCCAGACAACACGGCGTTCAACGTCTTGCGTTATCTGTTGCGAACCGACGGCGACGCGCCGGCCAAACGCGAGGTCCCCCAAGAGGGCTTGCGGAAACTCGAACAGCAGGTCCTCCGCAAAGCCTTCCCGGATCGGGTGGGCCTCACCACTGACGACCTTCAGCGGCGCCTTCGGCGGGATGACTTGGATCCAGCGGAGAACCTCGTCTTGTCCGACATCCTTCGCCGTGCGTACACCGGGGAGCCCGAAGAGATGGCTGCGCTCGCAGGCCGGGCGAACCAGGCCAATCCCGTCGAAGGTTGAGGCAGCGGCGGACCCGCAGGATCTCGCGATCCGCAGAGCACTCGACACTCAGGTCGTGGGGCAGGGGCGCCTTAAGGACGCCATCATTCGGCTTGCCCGCAGCCAGCGGAGGCCGTTCGGTCCGGAGCCCAGCAACCTGCTCATCGCGGGCCCCCCGGGCGTGGGCAAGACCGAGCTCGCCCACGGGCTCGCTCACGCGCTCCACGGCGACCGAACGAAGGTGGTGATCGTGGATTTCAGCAAGGTCCTTCGCAAAGAGGATCTCAATGACATCTTCGGCTCCAACCGCAGCTACGTCGGCTTCGAGGCGGACGAGAAGACCTCGTCCCTCGCCCCATCGAAGATCCAGGAGATGTTCGGGGGAAAGGGCCCGGCCATCGTGCTCTGGGACGAATTTGAGAAGGGTGCAGATCGGCTCGGGTCATGCGGCCTTTGCCAGCTTGGGTAGGGGCTCCGGCGCGTTCTGCTGAAGCCTGAGGCGATGGCCGCGCGATTTGGCGCGCTCGCGCATGTTCTCGTGGACCCAGTCGATGAAGGCGTCCCAGTCGCCATTCACCTCCAGGCAGCGCAATTGCAACAACGCTTCCGCTCGTTCTTTGATCCACCGCATGCCACCCTCATCAAACCGACCGCCGATGATGCTCTTGATCGCTCCTTCCACGATGCCGCTACCAATCTCCAGATCCCGATCGATCAGCTCGCCGTAGTTCATTTTCTCGCGGCGCTTGTCGAGGTACTCGATGACCCTGTTCAGCCGCTTTCGCTTGCCCTTGTTACCCGGACCAGTAGCCGGGATGACGAGCAGCATTCTCCGAAGCTCGCTCAAGATCGCGCCAGCGTCCCCGCGGTAGAGCCGATCCTTCTGTTCCTCGACCCATGTCTTCAGCGCCTGGCTTCCCTCTCGGTGAAAGCACTTCCCGGCCTTCCACAGGTACTCGATGACGTGAAACACATCGATGGTGTGGATCGCCTCCGGGAAGAAGGTCTTAGCGTTGGTGGCAAGGTCGTCGTCTCCATCGGTGACGATCTGCACCAACTTCCGCGAGCCCTGAGTGAAACCGCGTTTGTTGGCCTCGCGCCGGGCGATCTCGAAGGCGTGTCGCTTGGGCGCGAACGACGCATAGACCCGGCGGTTGATGGGCCCGAGCAACGACTTGCCGGCTCTTTTGAGCGTGTACATCACCACCATCGTCGCGACCCTGCCGTTCTTGGACTTGTCGCCTTTCTTCCGCCGCTTCCTCGAGCCCTAGTACCCACGCTTCTTGCGCCCTCGATGCCGCTGGGATTTCGCCTTCACCCACGCTTTCCCCGCCGTCGTTCCAGTTCCTGCTCGGTCGCGGTCGGGCTGGCCTTGCCATCGAACAGGATGAGAAGCACCTCTCCATCGCCCTCTGGCGCCGGCACTTTCTCGAACCACTCGGCGGTCCGTTTGCCCAAGCCCAGTACCGCCTGTTCGATGACCTCGGTCGACGGCACCTTCAGCAGAAACCAGCCCAGCACTGCGTGGGTCTGCGCGAAGGAGAGTTTTGTCGCCAGCCGCGTAGCGAGGCTCAAGAGGTTCATGCTCATTCGATCGGCGGTCAGCCCGAGCCTCACGTCGAGCGGGTGAAAGCCGCGCCGCCCTTCGGCTGTAACCGGG
>JBQTKE010000197.1:0-2838 GCA_052386435.1 Myxococcaceae bacterium | reverse complement strand
GGCATCGCCGCGCTCGACGAGCGCGCGCGGCCGCTGGCCCGGTATCGGGGCGCGCTGGACGCGGATCCCGCCACGCGGGTGGAGGTCGCCGCGCGACGGGAGGGCTTGAAACGACTGTGCAAGCGGCACGGCACGGACCTGGCCGGAGTGCTCAAAGCGCGTGAGTCGATCATTCAGGAGCTGTCTCTGCTGGAGAATCGGCAGGGAGCGCTCGAGGTCTTGATGACCGAGCGCGGGGCAGCGAGCGCGAAGGCAACAGAGAGAGCGCGGGCCCTCTCCACGGCTCGCAGAACCGCCGCGGAGAAATTCTCCACGCTCGTTCAGGGTGGGCTCGCGCATCTGGCCATGGGCAAGGCCGAGTTCTCTGTGACCGTCTCGGCCGCTCCAAAACTGGGGTCAGACGGACAAGACGTGGTGGAGTTCTTTTTCACGGCCAACCCGGGTGAACCGGCGCGACCGCTGAGTCGGGTCGCCTCCGGCGGCGAGGCATCTCGGGTGCTGCTCTCTCTCAAGCGCGCGCTCGCGGGGAGCGATCACTGCGCCACGTACGTCTTGGACGAGGCGGACGCGGGCGTAGGGGGCGCCGTCGCGGAGGTGGTGGGCCAGATGATCAAGGAGGTAAGCGCACACCGCCAGGTGCTGTGCATCACCCACCTTCCTCAAGTCGCGGCGTACGCGGACACGCACCTCTTCATTCACAAGAAGCACCAGGACGGGAGAACCGTGTCTCGCGTTGCAGAACTGGAAGGCGCGGATGCACGCAAGCGGGAGTTGGCGCGAATGCTCTCCGGTGTCGAGCTCACCCGCGAAGCCTTGGGCGCGGCGGAAGCCCTTGTCCGCTCAGCCAATCGATCTCTCAAGGGAGTGTTGCGTCGCGCCGAGGAGGTTCCCGTCTCCAGCAAGAAAACACCCAGGCTGCGCCAGTCGGCCTGAAACCGATGGACTGTCACCCAAAAAGTTCTGGGCAGGGAATGCGTGTCCTTGCCCTGAACTGGGGGGTCACATAGCATCCTTCACCGTGTCAAAACCGGCAGGGCAAACCGTGGCGCCTCGAATGAAGGTCGTCTCGGCAGGGCTGACCGACGTTGGGCGTAAGCGCACTCACAATGAGGACAGCTATCTCATTGATGAAGAGCTTCAGCTCTACGTCGTCGCCGATGGAATGGGTGGCCACGCCGGTGGCGGTACGGCTTCGCGCATCGCGGTTGAGACGATTGACCGCGAGCTGCGGAAGATTCGTGAATCGAAGGAGAGCCCGTTCGTTGCCCGGTCCGCGCTTCAGGAATCTCCTTTGCCGGAGTCCATTCGCGGCGCGGTGGAGCGCGCGTGCTTGTCCATCTTCCAGGCTGCTCAGGAAGACCCCCGACTGGCGGGCATGGGGACCACGGTCATCTCGCTGTTGGTGAAGGACGAGTACGCGTTCTTCGCACATGTCGGTGACAGTCGCGCCTACCTGGTCCGCGGGGACCTCATCCAGCAGATCAGCGAAGACCACTCCTTGGTCAATGAGCAGATCAAGGCGGGGATGATCACTCCCGAAGAGGCCAAGCACTCTCGCTACAAGAACATCATCACCCGGTCGGTCGGCTTCGAAGAGGAAGTCCAAGTCGACGTCATGGGGCTGGTTTGCGAACCCGGCGATGTGTTCGTGCTCTGTTCGGACGGGCTCGCGAACATGCTGGAGACGGACAAAGAGCTGCTGGACGTTGTGCGCCGACACCCTGTGACCGACGTACCCAAGAAGCTGGTGGAGCTGGCCAATGAGCGCGGCGGCGACGACAACATCACGGTCATCGTGGTGGAGACCCGCGCCTAATTTTCGGACCGCGGGTAGGTGCTTGTTCACATTGACACTTCGAATCGTGGGTTGCTTTATGCCTCCTCCGCGAGCGCGGGGTCGGTGTGGGGCGCTGAGAGCAATTCTCCGAGCAGAGACGACTTATTTTCAGCGGCTTCGCGAGCCGCTTTAATGCGGCCCCTGGCCCAGAGAATCGAAGGGAGTCCGTAGCGTGGCTAACAAGACCTTCACGTTGATCGTGGTCCCGGACCACAACTCCGAGGTCAAGCGCTACCGCATTCAGAACGGGCTCATCCTCCAAGCACTCGTCGGTCTGCTGGTGCTCTTCGGCGTGGGGACGGGCGCGACCATCCATTACTTCCAAGTCGCGAAGGACGCCGCGGAGAACCGAATTCTTCGCGAAGAGAACCTGACGCTGAAGGGCCAGCTCAAGTCCATCCGCGAGCGCATTGATCACATCGGCTCAACGTTGGACCGCGTGGAGCGCTTCGATCAGAAGCTGCGATCGATCACGCTGCTCTCCGACCCGCAGAGAAATCTCGCGATGGGCCCGACCGAGCCGGGAGTGAAAGTTCCGGGAACGGGATCCGACTCGCCCTTCTCGCGCCTGACTTCTTCTGAAAATCCGAAGGCGCTCAACTCTCGGTTGGACAAGCTGTCGGCCGAGGCGACTCGGCAAGAGCAGAGCCTTCAGGAGTTGACCGCGTACTTCCAAGATCAAAAGTCGCTGCTCGCGTCGACACCGTCCATCTGGCCCGCGCGCGGTTGGGTGACCTCCGACTTCGGTCAACGCTTGGACCCGTACACGGCCGACCGGATTATGCACGCCGGCTTGGACATCGCCGCCGAGCATGGTCGTCCTGTCGCCGCGCCGAGCGATGGCATCGTCGTCTTCGCTGGCCTTGAAGGGGGCTACGGCAACGTCCTGGTGATCGATCACGGCTACGGCATCAAGACCCGCTACGGCCACCTCTCCGCCATCTCCGTGAAGGCGGGCGAGAAGGTGAAGCGCGGTCAGCAAGTCGCCTTCGTCGGCAACA
>JBQTKE010000196.1:0-3393 GCA_052386435.1 Myxococcaceae bacterium | reverse complement strand
CACGTCGGCCCGGCAACTACCGCATTCGCAAAGAACCCAGCGCGGAGTGTCTGTCGACGATTGAAGCCGTCGTCGAGGTGCTCGGCCAACTCGAAGGCGCGCCGGAGAAGTTCGATCCCATGTTGGGCGCGTTCGATTACATGGTCGACCGTCAGCTCCAGTCTCAGGCCGAGCGGGTGGGGCCACCGCGCTACAAGCTCCACCGTCAGCGCAATCCTCGTGCTGGATTTCTCCCTGCGACCATCGCCAAGCGTCCCGATGATTGGGTCGTGGTCTACGGCGAGGCCGACGCGCATCCTTCGCCGCGTTTCCCGGGGAGTGAGCCCGTGCACGAGCTCCTTCACCTGGCTGCCTGTCGTTTAAGCGATGGAGCGCGTTTCGAGTCGGTGCTTCGGCCGCGCACGACGATCGCTGAAAGCACGCCGCACCACATGGAGCTGACCGCGTCCCGGTTCGAGTACGGGGAGGACAGAACTGAGGCGCTGGCGAGGTGGAAGGCGTTCCTCAGGTCGACGGACATCCTCTGCGGGTGGGGATACTTCACGTTGGGGCTTCTTCGAGCAGAGGAGGTCGAGTGGCCTTATGAAGACCTTCGAAACTACTCGGTGCGCTTCCTCAAACGGCGCCCGGGAGGGATCGAGCAAGCCGCGGAGTTGATGGGGAAAACCGTGGTGCCTTGGACCGAAGGTCGCGCGGGAAGGCGGATAGCGGCGCTCGAGCAAGTGTTGCGCAGGCTTGCCGCACCGCGTGAGGGTTGTCTGTCGGTGTGACCTTTGAGGTAACCTCTCTGGGCTTTGACTTGGGGTGTCATGCGGCTGTCGCCCATTGCCATGTTGGTCCTCTCCGTCAGTTGCAGCGTTCGGCCGAACGAGATCGCCGGTCGCGCTTGCGATGAGCTGCACGCTTGTCTCGAGGGACGGAGGTGCGTGGATGGGGTCTGCGTAGATCCGGTTGGCGCCCCCATCAACTCGCCCTTCGTGGACTCAGGTGAGCCGCTTCCGGTCGTGACCGATTGTGGCGCCGACGCCGGTCCCTGTTCAGCGGGCGTGGGGAGCTGCCAGCGCAGCGGTGTCTGGACCTGCTTCGACGGCGGGATTGTTTGCAACATGCCGCCTGGTGTCCCGAACGACGAGGTCTGCGGCGACAGTCAGGATAACGATTGTGACGGCCGGCCGGACGTCACGCGCGAGGTCTCGCTGTCGAACGCGGCGGGCGCGTACGAGCACTTCTCGTGGGTCGCCTCAGGCGATGGTGGCTACGTCGGACTGTACGAGAGCACCCGCAACAACCAGCGCCGCGTCTACTTCCGCCGCTTCGACGCCAAGCTCGCGCCGCAGGGTGAAGAGCTGGCAATTGGCCCCGCACAGGCAGCGACCCTCCCGATGCACCCGTCGTTCGTCGTCGCCAACAACGAGGCGTATGTCGCGTGGGTCAACGACAACAACGGCAGCGCACGCGTGCAGCTCTCCACCTTTGATCTCGCGAACCCAGCGGGAACCTTCCAGGTTCGGAGAAGCTTTCCCAACGAACCCATTACGAATGTTCATCCGCGGATTTCGACTTCCGGATCGGGCGCTCAGCAGTTCGTCTTCGTGCTGTGGGCTCGCGGCGCTAACGGTCAGCTGATGGGTGGCGTTTATCAACCAGACGGCGACGAAGTGGCTGGCACCGCGTTGCAAGCGCTGGGCTTCGCCGCGAACCAAAAGGTGCTCGACGTCTCCATCACCAACGCCGGCAACAACGATTACCAGGTGGGTTGGCTCACGGAGGACGTTGGCGGCGGCTTTACTGTTCGTTCCCAGCGCATTCAAGAAACGCTCAATGCCATGGGCGTCGCCAACATCACCTCCCTCAATCGTCCTTCCTCACCGCGTGTCCTAAGAAATTTCGACGGCGTGTCGATGGAAGACAACGAGACGGGCATGGTCTGGGCCGAGCAAGTGGCACTCGCCGACTGGTCGGTGCGCGGTGCCTACGCGCCGCTGGTGAGCGCGGTGGGGGTGACGACAGCATCGGCGGTGGGCGGCCAGGTTTGTTTGGACGCGGTCGCGACACCGAAGGGGACCGTGGTCGTCTGGTCCGAGTCTCAGACCGGCACGATGCAGGCGCGCACCCTCGACGGCGGACTCCCGATTGATCTTACTCCTGTGAATGCGAAACCGGTCGGCGTGGCCCAGCCTCCGACGGTGGCTCGCGCAGCGCCCTACCTCGCTGTGGGTTATGCGACTGACGGCGGTATTTACGGGCAGCTCGCCTGTGAACGCTGAAGTAGCCACGCTCACGCGCGGAAGTTTCTTGAGGTTGCCGAGTTGATGGCCACCGAGGAAGAGCCCGAGGAGTCGGCGACCGTTTCGGCGGCCAGAACCTGAAGGCAGCGCTGCGGCAAGCCGGGACCCTGGTGTCGTTCGCCGGTGCTGTCCTTCGGCGTGAGCGTTCGACGGGTCCGCGTCTCCTGTGGCAACGCGCTCATGTAACAGCGCTAGACGTTCTCAGACTCAAGCGCCGAAGACGTCGGACTTGTAGCGGCCGTCTTTCTCTAGCGACTTCAACCACTGCTCGGTCTGCTCAGCGCTGAAGTCCTTCCCCTCGCCGTAGATCTTCCCGAGCGCTTCACGCGCGGCGGGCGCCATGTTCCGGCCGTCGCCGCAGACGTAATATGCAGCGCCATTTTCGAGCGCGGTGCGCACCCGCTCTTTCTCCGCGAGCATTCGGTGCTGCACGAACTTCACGTCTTGCTCCGGCTGATGGAAGAACGCGGGGAGGACCTCGACGACACCTTGTTGCTGCCAGGTCGTGAGCTCATCGCGGTACAGGTAGTCGACCTCTGGGTGGTCGCAGCCGAAGAAGAGCAACGCGGGGGCCAACGTCTCTCCCGCCTCCAGCTTCTTGGCGCGCTCTTCGATGAAACCGCGGAACGGCGCCAGGCCGGTGCCTGCGGCGACGAGAATGAGCGGCGTCTTCGCGTCGGTCGGCAGGCGGAACGCATGGGGCTGTACGGCGACTGAGACGTGATCGCCGGGCTTCACGTTCTGCAAGTACGTCGACGCGATTCCTCGATAGCGTCCTTGTCCAGACCAGGCGGGCGCGTCCACCACGGCGACGGTGAGCACGCAGCGGCGCTCTCCGGCATGCGGTGAAGAGGCGATGGAGTAGCGGCGCGGCTTCAGTGTCGGCAGCAGCTCCAACAGCTCCGCGAAGGGAAGGGCGCATGCAGGGAAGCGCTCGAGCAGATCCAGCACGCTCACGCGCCTTTCCAGTACTTCCTTCTCGTAGGCCTCACCCTTGAGCGCCAGGAGCTGAGCTTGATGAGGCGGGCAAGCGGTGTGTTTCGCCAGAACCTCCAAGTCGCGGCGCGTGGCCGGCGATCCCAACTCGACGTGGCGCGCGAGCAAC
>JBQTKE010000195.1:0-11630 GCA_052386435.1 Myxococcaceae bacterium | reverse complement strand
AGACGGCTGCACTGTGATCGCTACATCGCGCGAGGCGGGCAGCTCGAAAACAAAGACCAAGTCTCGTCCCGCGCTTCCGGCTTCAGGCGAGCACGACGGCCCGGTGTCAGGCGCGATGTTGCTGTTGGTCGCGGCGCCGGTGCTGCCTTCGAGCGTTCCCTTCAGACTTCCATCCGGCATCGGTGCAAGAGTCACGGGAGTGGCGCTGGCGCAGCCGTCGTTCGAGGGAAGCGTATCTGGGACGACGCACTGACCGCTTGCCGCGCAGATCTCTTCCCCGGCACAAGGGAAGGCAGCGCCGCATCCCACGCATAGGCCCGCGGCCACATCGCAGAAAGGCGTCGTCGCCACGCCGCAGTCCGACTTGGACGTGCAACCCACGCAAGCTCCGCCCGGAATTGCTGACTCACACCGCGGCTTCGCGCTGGGGCAATCCGCGTTGCTCAGGCAAGTCGTGCAGCCCGCTTCGGCGCCTTCGCACGCAGTGATCAACGCGACGGCGACTTTGACTTCGACGCCTTCGACAACGCTGACCTCTCCCCCACCGGTGAAGGCGATCTTGCCTTCCACCAGACCGTCCACTTTCACCCGCAGCCGTTGGCCGCCGTAGGACTCGTTCTTGAGCAGCACGCGAACCGATTGCGGAAAGCCGAGCCCGCCTTCGCCGCGTGTCTCAGACGGGAAGAGCGCGGTGCCGTCTTCAGCTCGAGCGGAGAAGATCAGCGCATCGACCTTGGTCTGCGCCGGCGCGGTCACGGTGATGAAGAGCGCAGTGCCGTTCGCGGTGGAGAGGTTGGCGCAGGAGAACAGTCCCACGGACAGCAGCGCGAGTCTCCTCATCTCATCACCCGCTCAGACCGAAGCAGGTCCGTGCTCCGCGTTGCCTGTCTCAGGACTTCTGGGCGCGGGGTCGCCGTCCGCGTCATGGCGCGCCCCGCGCATTGATGTCCGCGAGCGTGGGCCGGCCGGAACGAGACTGCGCCGCCCAGAGAATGATGCCAGTCACAGTGACCACTCCCGCGCCGACGCCGGTCCAGAAATACCAACGCTGGGTCAGAGGGGGTTCCCTGGCCGCGAGCTCCACGGAAGGATGGGCGCTCGTCGGCGCGGCACTGCTCTCAAGCCGCCCGGGTGAGCGCTGGCTTGAGGTCTTGGCGCTTGGCGCAGACAACGCCGCCATTTTCGGTGTCGTGCCTGGGATGGGCAGCGTCTCCTTCTGCTTCGCTTCCATCTCCGCGAGCAGCGCTCGCACCGTCTCCTCGTCGCGCGGCTTCTTCTCCAGATCCAGATAGCGCCGGTAAAAGAACGCGGCCCGCTCAAAGTGGCCCAACTGGCGGTGACACTGCGCGATGTTGAAGAGCAGTCCCGGCAGGGCCTTGAGCCTGTACGCCTGGGAATACGCCTCCAATGCGATTTCAAACTGGCCCAAGTCGTAGGCCTTGTTGGCTTCGTTGAAGCGGGCTTTGGCGTGGCTTTCCGCAGGATCCGTTCGGTGCTTGGCGGGCGCCGCGGAGGCGGACACAGCGAACGCGATGCTCAGCGCCAGCAGGGGTCTAGGTGTCGAAGGGATCAATGACCGCATCTCGGCTGATTCCTTTCTTGCCTGCGCCCACGCTCCGTTTCGGAGCCCGCTTGGACTTGATCACACTTCTTCGCTGCGGCGTGAGCTGGACCATCATCGCCACATTTCCAGCCAGGCGAACCGATTCTTCGTGGATCTGATGTCCTTCGCGGGTGAAGCGCAGAACCACGGTCGAGTCTTCGCGGGGAACCGGGATGGAGAGAGGGGTCAGTCCCAGCTCGGTCTGAGAGTCCAGCCGCACCACGCGGGCGCCCGGCGGATCCGTTCTCAGATCCAAAGTGACCTCGCCGGCACCCACGGTCCGAGCTGCCGGAGCGCGCCCTGCAACGGTAGGCGCGGCCTCGGCGGTTCCGCGCTCCTCCCCCTCATCCGCTTGCATCGCACCACGCTCGCCCGTCTTTGCGCGCGCGGCGTTGGTTCCATCCGTGGGCTTGTCGGACGTGACCACCACCGTTGCCGAGCTCCCCTCGCGCTTCTGCAGAAACGCAAAGAGCAGGCCGAATACCAGCACCGCGGCCAACCCGGCGGCGAAGAGCAGAGACCCCCGAGCTCGAGGGAACGCCAACGCCGTGGCGTCGTCATCCGCCTCGAACTCCTCGAACGCGGGCAGCGGAGTGTTGCCGGTGGACGCGGCGTATGGACGCAGCAGCTCCGCCAGCTCGAACATCGACTGCGGGCGCTTCGCGGGATCCTTCTCCAGGCACTTGAGCACCACGGACTTGAGCGCCGCGGGAATCCGCTCCGGCAATGGGGGCGGCTGCTGCGTCGTGAGCTGCACCACCAACTGTCCAAAGACCTGCCCATCAAACGGCGGTTGACCGGCCAACATCTCGTAGAGCACCGTGCCCGCGGCGTAAAGATCCGTGCGGTGATCGGTGGGCAACCCGGACGCCTGCTCCGGCGCCATGTACGCGGGCGTGCCGACGATCGCGCCGGCAATGGTCCCGCCGCCGCTCAAGTCCCCAATCGGGGTCAGCAGCTTGGCCACGCCGAAGTCCAAGACCTTCACGTAATCGGGAATGCCGCTGCGTTCGGTGATGAAGATGTTGTCCGGCTTCACGTCGCGGTGAACCACGCCCGCCGCGTGCGCCGCGCCGAGCGCGCTGCAGAGCTGGCGCAGAATATTGACCGCGCGCGGTACAGGCACCGGCCCGGCCTTCAGGAGTTCGGCGAGGTTCTTCCCGGTGAGCAGCTCCATCACGCAGTAGACGGGCCCATCCGTCTCCAGCGCGGAGAAGTCCTGAATGTCGACGATGTGATCGTTCTTGATCTCGTTGACGGTCCGCGCCTCTTGGAAAAAGCGCTGCACGAACGTCGCGTCGCGAGAATGCTCGGGCTTGAGAATCTTGATTGCGACGAGCCGTCCCAGCTTGGCGTGCTTGGCGAGGAACACGCGGCCCATCGCGCCTTCGCCCAGGAGCTTCACCAGCTCGTAGCTCCCCACGCGCTGGCCGGGAATCACGTCGGACGCGGAAGCCGTTTCGGGCGTGAACGACGCGGGCGCGGGTAGGGTCATCGCGACCGAAGAAGGATCAACGGATGATGTCGAAGCCTCCATCAGTGCCGCGGCCAGCTCACTGGCGCTCTGGAAACGAGCTCCGGGAGCCTTCGCCAGCGCGCGCATCACCACGTCATTGAGCGGCGCGTTCTGTCCCCTGAGCGGCGCCGGCTGCTCATGCATGTGCATGAGCAACATCTCCGCGTAGTTGTCGGAGGTGAACGGCGGCGCACCCGTGAGCGCCTCGTACATGAGAACTCCCACCGCGTAGAGATCCGACCGAGCGTCCGCCTTCGCGCCCTGCACGCACTCCGGCGCGGTGTACTCGGGCGCGGCCAAGATCGCGCCATCCACGGTCTGCACCGTCTTCACGCCGCGAAAGTGCGCGAGCCCGAAGTCGAGCAGCTTGGGATTGAGCCCCTCGTGAAGGAACACGTTCTGCGGCTTGAGATCGCGGTGAACCACCGAACGCGCGTGCACGTATTCGAGCGCGTCGCAGAGCGGAACCATCAACTGTAGCAGCTGGGCCGGGGAGAGCGGACCGTGCTGGCGCAAGTGCTCCTTAAGATCCATCCCCTCCAGGTACTCCGTCACCAGGAAAACGCGCCCATCCGCGAGCCGCCCAGAATTCAAATGCCGCAGGACGTTGGCGTGCGAGAGCTGCTGGCAGACACGGGACTCGTCGAGGAAACGACCGACCACCCCCGCGTCGGTGGTGAGCTGCGACCGCAGCACCTTCAGCACCACCTGTGAACCGCCGTCTTCGGGCTCCGCGAGGAACACCTCGGCCACGGCGCCGCCGCCCAGCTTTCTGATGACTCGGTAACCTGTCCCCTCGAAGTCGGCGCTCATCGGCGGGTTGGGCCCCGATGTGGAGGTGGATCGTGTTTCGCCGTGCACACAGGGCCCCTTCGACTGAAGTGGACAGATGAAAGCACGTCCGCGCGACGAGGGCTCCCCCCATCGCGTCAGAAAAGGTAGGCGAAACTCGCACCGAGTCTAAGCGGCGCTGCGAAGATCCAACGGCAGGCGTCACTCCTCGGCGTCACGAGCGAGTCGAATGCCGGAAAACTGCCAACGCGCTGAAGGCGGAAAAAAGTTTCGGTAACTGGGCCGAACGTGTCGTCGAGGCGTCACGCAGGATCCACCACGCAGCACCATCTGGTTGCACCTGAACTTGCCGTTGTATTCGCCGATCGCGCCGGCGCTGGGACGGTACCCCGGGTAAGGGAGGTAACCGCTGCGCGTCCACTGCCACGCATCGCCGAAGAGCTGAACGGGGCGTCCGCTGTCGCTCTCCGCCGCGGGCAGGGGTGAGAGCACGCCGGATTCTAGGAACGTTCCCTCGGAGTCCGCAGCCGCCGTTTCCCATTCGGCCTCTGTGGGGAGCCGCGCGCCGGCCCACGTCGCGTAGGCGTCGGCCTCGTAGTAGCTCACGTGCACCACGGGCGCCGCGCTCTCCAGCGGACGCATTCCGGTGAGTGAGAAGGTCCACCACGTGTCGTCGCGCTTCTCCCAGTACAGAGGCGCGGTCCAATGCTGTTCGCAGACGGTATTCCAGCCGTCGGAGAGCCAGAGCTCCGGCCGCTGATAACCGCCGTCTTCGATGAAGGCCAGGTACTCCCCTTGGGTGACCAAGCGCGAGCTCAGCTCGAAGGCCTCGAGATAGGTGAGGTGCGCGGGCAGCTCGTTGTCGAAACAGAAGGTGTCGCTGCAGTGACCCATCCAGCGAGCGTCCGCGCGGTAACGACACCAACGAAAAGGCACCGCGAGATGGACGGGCAGCGCCAGTCGGTTCGCGTATGCAGGACGCAGCGCGTTCAAAGAAAACGCGTGGAGGATGTCCGTGAGCAGCAGCTCTTGGTGCTGCTCTTCGTGCGCGAGGCCCAGATCGATCAGCGCGTTGAGCTCTCCGTCAAACGTCCGCTCATGAAGCAACTCGCGCATGTGCTGATCTACGTGGTGCCGGTAAGCAGTGACTTCGCTGAGTGACGGACGAGAGAGGAGGCCGCGCTGAGGACGCGCGTGTCGCTCGCCGATCGCGTTGTAGTAGCTGTTGAAGAGGAAGCAGAAGTCCGGGTGGAAGACGCGGTAGCCCGGCAGCGAGGGCCTCAGCAAAAACGTCTCGAAGAACCAAGACGTGTGCGCCTGGTGCCACTTGGTCGGACTGGCGTCCGGCATCGACTGGACCATCTGGTCTTCGGCCGACAGGGGCGCCGCGAGTGCTTCGGTGACAGCGCGAACCTGGCGGTACTTCGTGCTCAAGTCCGCGCTTGTCGAGGGGAGCTCACCGCTGATGGGATCCACGCCACTGAGATAGGGACGCCCCCTCAGGGCATCAAGCCTCGCCCATTGGGAGATACAGGACCTTCAACCCTTCGTGCGTGAGCCGGATCTGGGGACGGGAGAAGCTGCCACACTGCTTGCAAACGCCCTGGGCGCCCGAGGCCGTGATGCGCACCGGGAGGTCGCTTCCACAAGAGAGGCAACCTTCCGGCAAGGTGAAGTCTTGCGCTTCTGCAGCAGTTGTTTCGACCATGAGCACTTGGTTAACGCGGCGATCGTCGGGCGCAAGGCGGACAGACGTTTTCGAGCGACCGACCGAGCGACCGACCGCGCGCGTTAGGGCGAACGTGGCCGGCACCGCAGGATCGCGCGAGGAACACGAGCTCGGCTCCTAACGTGGAGCCCTTTACGCAAGGAAGCGGAACACGAGCTCCGCGGCGCACGCCGGCTTGACCTCGCCTTGGATTTCGATGCTCGCGTGCATGGTGGCTTCAGCGCCGCCTTGGAGCTCCTTTACCTCAGCGAGCTTGAGCGCCAAGCGGTACTGCGCACCCGCTTTGAGCGGAGCCGGGAAGCGCACCTTGTTAAGTCCGTAGTTGAGAACGGACTTGAAGCCCTTCGGATCCACCAGCTCAAAGAAGAGACCGCCGATGAGCGAGAGGCTGAAGTAGCCGTGCGCGATGGGCGCCTTGAACGGCGACTCTTTCTCCGCGCGCGCCTTGTCGACGTGGATCCACTGGTGATCGCCCGTCGCGTCGGCGAAGCGGACGATGTCTTCAAACTTCATCGGGCGCCAATCGCTGGTGCCCAACGCTTGGCCAGTGAGCTTCTTCAGTCCTTCAATGCCGTCAATCTGGGTCTTGGTCGTCATAGGCGTGCGCCATAGCACGCCTCGGCTACGCGACGAACGTCACTTCCCACTCCGTCAGCTCCCCCTTCACCGTGACCTCAATCACGTCCCCCACCCGCTTTCCCATCAAGGCTTTGCCGAAGGGAGAGACCGGGGTCACGACTTGGAAGTAGCCGTCGCCGCCAGGACCGGTGAGCTCGCAACCCGCCCCCACGGGAGCCAGGAACAGCGTCTTGCCTGCCTCGCCGTCTTCCACTTCGACGATCGCGCCCAGACCAATCGGATCCGTGTTCTTCAGCGCTCTGGGCCGGAAGGTCTCCAGAGCATCCAGCGCCGCCTTCGCTTCCAGCTCACGCATCGCCGTTCCCTTCGCCATGTTCACCGCGCGGGGAGCACCGGTCTTCGCGTCCTGTTTCGCTTCGGTCGTGGCTTTGTGCACGAAAGCGAGCGACTCGCGGAGCTGGTCCCCCAACTGCTCAAGCAAGAAGGTCTTGTCCATTCTCGCGAAGGTAAAGGGATCCGGTGAGCGCGCAAGATTTCGACCGCTCATGGCGCGGAGCATCCCCCGCGCCTAGGGATAGGTTCCGATGCCGCACTGCCCCGTGCCGCTTTGATCCGAGACCGCGGAGGCGCACGTGGGCAGCGGAGACTTCAGCTGTCCAGGCTTTTGATCCGGAGTACCTCCGGCCGGCGCTTCATTGATGCCCGCGTTTCCAGATCCACCAGTGCCCAACTCTCTGCCAATTCGCTTCGTCGCGAGGTCCTCGCCCAAAGAGCCCGAGCCGAGCGAACGCGACTGCAGAGCCTCCGGTGGCAGGCCCTCTTTATGCACTACGGTGTCGCTAGGACTCTGGTGAACTTGCGCAGCGGGTTGCGCTAAATGGGGCTCACACCCCACGAAAAGCAGAGCGGCGCACAGGTATTGGATTCGCATCGCGGGCCCCGTGAAGGCATTCACTAGAACCTAGGAACGACCTAACGGATGGGCTCTACGCCAGGCGGGACAGTAGCCAGGCAAAGAACTATCGACGAAACCTTGCGGCCCGAAATCCAAAGGGTCATCGGGGTAAGTGAGTGATCGCTCACTCACTTGAATCGCCCGCACCAAAAAACTGGGCGTGGCGGAGGCGTCCGCCACGCCCAGGTGAGCAGCGCTGGTCAGCGCTTCTTTTTCTTGGCGGCCGTCTTCTTCTTGGCGGCGCCCTTCGTCGCAGGCTTCGCCTTCTTTGCAGGCTTCGCCTTCTTCGCAGGCTTCGCCTTCTTCTTCGCGGGAGTCTTCTGCGAAGCAGCCTTTGGGGCGGAGACTTTTTTCGCAGGAGCCTTCTTCTTAATCGGCGTCCCTTTCAACGGAACCTGGGTCGAACCAGAGTCCGAACCTTCCTCGGACTCCTCCGAGTCACCGAGCGTGCTCAGCGCGCCTTGCACCGCATTGAGCGCGCGAGCGTAGGTCGTGTCCCCAAATTCTTCGACTTCCTGCGGAGGGATCATCGTCGCCAGCATCTGCTCCAGCGAGCGGTAGACGCGCAGCGAGCTCTTCTCCGGATCCTTGGCGAGAAACAGCCAGGTCTCGTCCTCAACGCCACGTACCCAGTCCGGGATCGCCGCGTCCCCCGCCTCTTCGACGAGCGCCGATCCGCGGGCCGCGAGCAGCTCCTGCGAGTCGCCCTTCGCGCCGAACAGCCAGGCACCGGTGGGCCGCCGCTCCAGCGTGCGAGTGCCTTCGCGCACCGAAAAGAGCGTGACCCCTTCGTTGAGCTCCGCGCCGTTCATCTCCAAATAGAGATAGCGAAGCTCGTCGGGCATCCCCGCGCCCAGATCTTCTTCGTACTGCTGCATGTCCACTTCACCGACCGCCGGCCCGGCGTTCTTGGCTGCCTTTCGGTAACCCACAATCCAGTCGCGCACGTGTTCCCCCTGGCGAGATGGGCGCAGACCTTACTCCGCTCTCGGCCCGGCGTCGAAATCACGTATGAAGCGGCGCATGGCTTTCACCGCCCTGGCCCTTCCTCTATTGCTGACCGCGGCCCCGTTGCCGCAAGCGTCCCATACCTATTCGCGCGGGCGAGCAGGTCCCCTGGGCCTGGCGCAGCTCTACGCGGATGGCTTCGCGAAGCTCACACCCCAGCAGCGGGTACTCGCGTGGCACTTGGCCATGGCGTCGCACGCGGGCGAGCCCATCGCCTTTGATCAAGCCGGCTGGAACAACCTGGCGGTGAAGCGACTCCTTGAGGTGGTGGCGGCGCAGGTCCTGTTAACAGACACGGCGACCGGTCCGTTCAGGACGCAGCTTCTCACTTACCTCACGCGGTTCTATGCGGAGCAGGGCAACCACGAGGCGGACTCGGGCGTGAAATTCCTCCCCGAGTTCACCCCCGAGCAACTCGAGACGGCCGCGCTCGCGGCGTTCAAGGCAGGCGCGGGTCCAAAGCTTCAGGTGAGCGACGAGGCCGCGCTCAAACAGTGGCTGTCGCAGCTGCGTCCCACCCTCTTTGATCCGGTCTTCGAACCCAACCTCACCTCCAAATCTCCTCCGCCCGGGAAGGACCTCCTCACCGCGTCGTCGAACACCGCCTACGGGCGCGATGTGTCGCTCAAGGACCTGGAAGGCTTCATCGAAGCGAACGCGCTCAACTCTCGAGTGGTGAAGCTCAACGGGAAACTCGTGGAGCAAGTCTACCGAGCGGGCAGCCCCGACAAGCAAACGCAGCCGGGTCTCTACTCGCCGGAGCTGGCACGCGTGAACGAGCACCTGCGCAAAGCCGCGTCGCTCTCTGAAGGACCGCAGCGGGCCGCGCTCAACCTGCTCATCAACTACTTTCAGACCGGGAGCGCCGCCGCGTGGGATGCGTACAACATCGCGTGGCTGAAGGAGAACCCCACCGTCGACGCGAACATGGGCTTCATTGAGAGCTACTTCGACGCTCGAGGCAAGAAGGGCTACTGGGAAGCGCTGGTCCACTTCAAGGACCCCACCGAAGCCAAGCTGATGGACCTGCTGGCGAAGAAGGCGCAGTACTTCGAAGACCGAATGCCGTGGCCGGAGAAATACCGGCGCAAGAAAATCTCCCTCCCCGTCGCCAAGGCGATTGCGTTGGTCGAAGGTCACGCGAATCCTCCCGCGGGCATCAACCTCCCCAACGAGCAGCACATTCGAGAGAAATACGGCTCGAAGAGCACCCTGCTGATGAACGTGATGGAGGCCGCGTATGAGTTGGTTCGTCTCCCGCTCTCACAGGAGTTTCTGCCGAACGAGGAGCAGCGGGCCCTCGCGCGTCAGCACGGCGCCACCGCGCGAAAGCTGCTCGTCGCGTTTCACGAGGTGACCGGCCACGCTTCCGGGAAAGTGGACCCCGCGCAGAAGGGCTCGCCCGACGACAATCTGAAGGAGTACTCGAACACCTTGGAGGAGGCGCGCGCTGACCTGGTCGCGCTCTACCACGCGTTTGATCCCGCACTGACCTCCCTACTCCCTGACGCGAGGACGATCGCCGAGGTCATGTACCGGGACTTTCTCGTCGAAGGCATCTCCGTGTTTCGCAAGGTGCAGGGCGAGACGTTGGAAGAAGATCACCAGCGCGGTCATCAGATGACCGTGAACGTGCTTCTGGACAAAGGCGTGGTGAAGCTCTCGAAGCAAGGAGACAAGACGTATCTGGAGGTCGTTGACTTCGCGAAGATGCGCGCGGCCGTGGGCGAGCTGCTCAGCCAACTGATGGTGATTAAAGCCACGGGTGACTACGCGGGCATCAGGACCTTCGTTGAGTCCAAGGGCGTGCGCTTCGATCCCAAGCTGCGCGACGAAGTCGTAGCGCGTACCAAGCTGATGCAGATCCCTCCGCGCCTCGCGCTCGCACCGCCGTTCCTGATTCCCAAGGTGAACGCCCGGGGCGAAGTCACCGACGTGAAGCTCTCCACCGAGATCCCGTTCCTGGAGCAGAAGCTCGCGCACGCGCTGCTCGGAGCATTGTCGCCGCTGGAAGCAGCAAAGCTGGGCGCGACCCTGACCGACTCTGCAGCGATCCGGGCGACACTGACTCGCTGAGCTCAGTGAGGACGCAGGAGCGCCCGGTACTCTCGAAGCGAGCGCGGCCGAAATGTCTCGCCGGCCGGAGGAACGCATCAACGAAAAGAGGCACCCCGGTGAAGGAGCGCCTCCTTTTGAAATTCACAACCGGAAGATTGGAATTACTCCGCCTTCGGAGCAGCCGCGTCGACCGGCTTGGCCGCCTTGGTCTTGGTCTTCTTGGTGGTGGTCTTCTCTTCCTTCTTGATCTCACCGGACGGCGCCGCAGTCTCGGACTTGGTCTCGGTCTTCGCTTCCATCTTGGTGTCCGCAGCAGGGGCAACCGCGGGAGCAGCCGCCGGGGCAGCGGCCGGCGCCTTCGCGGGCTCAGCGGCGAAACCAGCAACGGAGATCGAGAGAACGAGGGCGGCAATGGTCTTCTTCATGTGAAGCTCCCTTAAGAGGTACTGCGGAGATACTGCGTGAAGCCGGCGCTGAATGCGTCGCGAGGGGGATCGAGAGCAGCGCACGTGCCAGCCGCGTTCGTGAGTGAGCGGGGCGTTTCGGCTGTGGAGACTTTCCTCAGACCTTGAAGCACGTGGGGACTGCGTCCCCATCCTTGCCGGCGAAACAATCTCCGTTTTTTCAATGAGTTAAGTCGCCTGTCCCCCACAACATGAACAAGCAGAGGGGTTTGGGTGTCAGCGTGGCTGGTGCCTGCGTGAGCCTCCTCTTCTCCCGTGCTACAGCGTCGGATCCCGTGACGTACCGCATCTCTATTCGGGGTTACCGCGCAGGCTTCCTCTTTGTCGTCGCCCTGCTGATTGGCGTGTCCGTCTTCACGCTGTGGGCGGACCTTCGCACCAACGAGCGCGTGGATGCGTTGGTGACCCAAGCCTTCATCCGAGACGCGTTGATCGGCCGAATCCGTGTGGCGGCGCTGACGCTGGAGTCCGCGGTCGACGCTCACATCCGCGCGACCACCGACGAAGAGCGTTCCGCCGCCGACGAGGAGATGGAGAACACGCTGGACGACATCTCGCTCGCGACCCAGGACTACACGAAGGATCTGCCGCCGGGCGAGACGGAGATCTGGACGAAGTTCCGCGACACCAGCCACGCCTTGGCCGCGCAGGTGCGCAAGGCCGTGAACTACTCCAACCGCAAAGAGGCGGAGCGCGCGCGCAAGCACTTGGTCCAGGAAATCAAACCCATCACTCTGATGATGGACCACTTGGCGAACCAGCTCTCCGACAAGAACGCGGAGGAGACGCGCCAGCTGTTGCGACACTTGGAAGATCTGCGCTTCCGCACCACCGTGGCCGGCGCGGTCGTCGCCGCGATCGCCGTGTTGCTCTCATTGCTCGTTGGCTACCAAGTGATGCAACTGCTCACCAAACAAGCGACGACC
>JBQTKE010000194.1:0-3486 GCA_052386435.1 Myxococcaceae bacterium | reverse complement strand
AGGCTGCCTTCTCCCCACGACATCCACTATTTCATCGAGGTGGCTGAAACGTTGAACCTGTCGCGGGCCGCCGAGAAGCTCGGGGTGCGGCAGCCGACCTTGAGCCTCGCCATGCGCCGATTGGAGGACGCGCTGGCGGTGCAGCTTCTGGTGCGCAGCAAGACCGGTGTGCAGCTCACCCGCGCTGGGCGGCGTTTCCTCGCCAAGTCCCGGCTGCTGCTCGAGCAGTGGAACGAGCTGCGAATCCGGACACACCGTGAGGAGACGGAGCTCAGCGGGCGCTACACTCTCGGCGTCCATCCCTCGGTGGGTCTCACCACCCTGCCGCACGTGCTGCCGCCTCTCCTGCAAACCTTTCCGGACATCGAGACACACCTGGTGCACGACAGCTCTCGTGAGATCACCGAGCGCGTGATCAACTTCCAGATCGACTTCGGTCTGGTGGTGAATCCGAGGCGCCATCCAGACCTAACCATCCTGCCCCTCTACAGCGACGAGTTCGCGCTCTGGGTTGCACGCGAGCCTTCGCCGCTGCAAGCGCTCCGGGGCGAACAGGCCGTGCTCATTTGCGACCCTGACCTATCGCAGAGCCAGCAGGTCCTGCAGGCGCTCGCCAAGCGCAAGCTGGCTTTCCGGCGAACCGTGCGCAGCAGCAACCTCGAGCTCATCGCCGCGCTCACTGCCGCGGGAGCCGGCATCGGCCTCTTGCCGCAGCGCGTGGCCCAACGCAACAGCAACCTCACGATGCTCTCGCGGTCGTTGCCGACCATTCGCGACCAGCACTGCCTGGTGTTCCGGACCGACGCGCAGCGCTCGACCGCGAACCGCGCATTGGTACGCTGGATTCGCGCTCAGCTGGCGACGCGGATGAGCGAGCGTTAGTCAACAACGCCCTATCCCACAAGAGCGAGAGCAGTCGGTGATGAAACAGATCCAGAAAGTCACGGAGGACTGCGTGCTCGGGCTCTTCGTAGGCAGACGGTGAAGGAGACCCAGGCCAACCAGGTGCTCAACGCGCTCTGGAGGCCGTTGAGGGCAAGTCGCCTGTTTCACGAACCGCCCCGATGAGCGTGGGGTGCAGCTGCGCGGATTCCCGTACCAGGCCGTGCAGCGCTTGCAGGAAAGCCGAGCCGCCTCCGAGCTCATCGAGAATTCGATGAAGCGCTGCTTGAAGCGTGCCGACGACGCCGGAATAGCCGCGGATGACAGTGGCGTCCAGCAGCTGGTTCTTGAGGTCACGGCGCGCATCAGGGGACGTCGGGGCGGCCCGATGCAGGGCGAGAAGGCGCTGCCGGGTGGGCTTGTCTGACCCGGCAAGCAGGTGAGCGAACAGGTGCGTCACCACTGCGTTCCTCAGGTCGTCATCATGCCCGGAAACCAGGTCGTCCTGATCGTTGCGGAGCTGTCGGAGCGCGCCGAAGCCCAGACCGAACTCTCGCCACAAACTCAACTCGCGAGTGCTTGCCCCGGCCAAGCGGGCCGCCATCACGGCGGCCATCGCGAATCCCGCCCCATTCTTTCCGCGATAGGAGTTCAGCACCGAATCTTCGGAGGCGTCTGCGGGGTCTGCGTGAAATTCGCGAAGTTGACCTTCCACGCCGACGAGCGAGCACTCAGCCAGGTCCTGAGCTAAGGCGACGCGCAGCGCCTCCGGCACTTTCAGCTGGGACAAAATGCCCATGGGCAGCGAATGCGAGCACAAAATCGAGCCCAAGAGCGCTGAGCTGGGCCGCAATCCAGCAGGCGATAGCGTCGCACTGCCGTCCGCGAGGTCGTCCAAGTAACGGGCGGAGCTCAGCCACAGGACGTGGATCGCCGCGATGGGAACGGCTGGTCGAGGATTGCCGGTCTGCGCCCCGTGAACCAGCAGCGGAAACGAGAGCGCGACCTGGCCCCTGGGATAGGCGTCCAGGAGCGTGGCGAGAACCCCGCGCGTTTCGCTGAAGACGCTGCCAAGCCGCTCGAGAGCAACGCGGATCTCGGTCTCTATGGCTGAAAAAAGCCCTTCATCGAGATGAAGGGCAGAGACCGAGGGACAGGAGGCATCCTCGGCCTGACTCGACTTCTGCCCCGCAGTGCTCATGAGACAGCATTAACACGGGTGGATTGGCCTTGGTCCTACGGTCGACTCCCCCTCATCCTGTCGCCGCTCACAGCATCGCGAGAAAAATTCCAAACTGTAATTGGAGTTCGCAGAAACCCCGCGCGTGAGCTTGCGAGAATCCAACAGCCGTTTAGATCGGCTTCTGAAGGACTATCGTCATGGCTGTTCGTTTCAAGAGTGGCGTAAAGCCTCCCACCCCTTCCTTGTGGGGCGTGAAGACCTCTCACGATGGGCGGAGAAATGCGGCGCGCGGCGGTAGCTCGCCTGCCGGCGCAGGGCGCCCGGTGACGGACTTCTTCGCTCGCGGTGAGGCCGTACGCACTCCGGGATTGGAGACCGACCGGCACCGACTCGCTCGACTCGCCAAGTGCTCTCTAATGGGGAGAGATGGCACCGACACGACCGATACGATGATCGACGACTGAAGCGCGAGACCGCGACGCCAACGCGTTTGCGTCAAGAAGAAGTCCTCGAGAGGGATGTCAATTGTCGACCGAGCCTTGCCGCGTGTTGATCGTCAGCCATCCGGAGGACGCGCATGCAGCGCACGTCGAGAAGATCATCCATCGTCTCTACGGCGAGCGCTGCCTCAACCTCGACTATCACGACTTCCCTGCCGCGATTGAGCTTGGCTGCCGCCTATCGAATGTGGAGCGCCAGCCCCTACTGCGTCGTCACTTCGCCGGTACCAGCACCCGCCTGAGCGACTTCAGGTCGGTGTGGCTTCGCCGGCCGAGCCCTCCCAATCCCCATCCCACACTCGAGCCTGGCTTCCAAAAATACGTGAGGGGAGAGTGCAACTCGTTCCTGGAGGCGCTTCCCGGGATGATGCCTCAGGCCACCTGGGTCTCCTCTCCATCCAGCACCCGCCACGCAAACCTCAAACCCATCCAGCTTCAAGCGGCGCTGAGCGTGGGATTCGAAATTCCGGAGACCTTCATCGGTACCAGTCCCGCGGAGGTGGAGGTCTTTCTGTCGCGCCATGAGTTCGCGACGCTCAAGCCGTTGCACCGTCCGAATGTCGAGCTGCCCGAGACGCTTCTCCAGCGGCTCCAGCGACGCGCGCTGCGCTGGATGGGCCTCGAGCTACAGGTGCTGGAATCAACGGAGGGGTCGAACAAGCAGATCTATTTCGCGGAGCGGCTCTCTCGCGATCAGCTGCTCAGCCGAAAGAACGACTTCACCTACTGCCCGGTCATCCTCCAGGAGTACATCGACAAAAGGCTCGAGCTACGCGTCGTCGTCGTGGACCAGCGCGTCTTTGCTTGCGCGATGCACACGCAGGAGTCGTCCTCCGTGGACCAGCGGATGGACATGCGGATCGCCAACCTGGACGACATCCGTCACGAGCGCTTCGAGCTTCCAGTGGAGATTAAGGCCCG
>JBQTKE010000193.1:0-3444 GCA_052386435.1 Myxococcaceae bacterium | reverse complement strand
GGCCTGCGCGAACCCGGGAAGGGCCAGTACAGCGGGACCTACTTCAAGGAGAAGAACCGGCGTCTTCCCGTTGACGGCGTGCTGGCGACGCAGCTCGTTGACCGGGCGCGCACGGGCGTCGCGAAGGTCGCGTCCGTCGAATCCAAGACGCAGCGGATGCCGCCGCCTCTGCTCTACGACCTCACCGAACTGCAACGCCACGCGAACCGTCTGTTCGGCTTTACCGCGCAACGAACGTTGGACGCTGCGCAGGCACTCTACGAGCGTCACAAGCTCATCAGCTACCCGCGTACCGACAGCCGTCACCTGTCGTCAGACGTCGCGGCGACCCTGCCAGCCATCATCTCGGCAATTCGCGGACCCTACGAGGAGTACCTCGCGCCGGGGACAGGGGAGCGCCTGCTCTTGAAGCGCTTCGTGGACGACACGAAGGTCAGTGACCACCACGCGATCATCCCCACGTCCACGCGCGAGTCGGGAGGGCTGAATGCGGATGAACAACGGCTCTACGATCTGATTTGTCGACGTCTCTTGCAGGCGTGGCACGGGGACTTCGTGTGGGATCTCACCCAGGTCGTGACCGAGATTCGCAACGATCAGATCGTTGACACCTTTGCGTCGTCAGGCACCGCGGCCCGCGAGCAAGGTTGGAAGGTGCTCGGCGTCGGGAGCGCGAAGCCGCCCAAACCGAAGGGTGAAGAGGACGAGGAAGACCAGTTCCTTCCCTCGGGGCTCAAGGCGGAGCTGCCGCTGGACGTGCTCGACGCGAAAGCGGTGAAGAAACGTACTCGACCACCTGCGCGCTTCACCGAAGGCAGCCTGCTCACCGCCATGGAGACTGCGGGGAAGACGCTCGACGATCGCGAGCTTTCCGAAGCGATGCGCGAATGCGGCTTGGGTACGCCCGCGACGCGCGCCGCGATCATCGAGACGTTGCTGAGCCGCGAATACATCACGCGAGACGCAAAATCCCTGGTCGCGACCGACAAGGGGCTGGCGCTGATCGCGGCCGTGGACGCGGAGGTGAAGAGTCCGGCGATGACCGGCCAGTGGGAAGCTCGCCTGCGAAAGATCGAACGGGGCGAAGCGAAGCTCGACGAGTTCATCCGACAGATTGAGGAGTACGTACGCTCCGTGCTCGGACGCATGCCCGGAGGAATCCCCCCACGCGCAATGAATTCGGGCGGAGGGGCGACGCAAGCTCCAAGCACGGCGGGTACGCAGGCTGCTCTGTTCAGTGTTCGCGAGCCTGGTCTGGCTGCAACGAGAGAAGTCCGGGAGCCTGTTGTCGTTGTAAGCAAAGATGCAACGAAAGAGCTCCGCGAGTCGGTCGTCTGGACGGGCGGCGCGTCGCACGAGCTCTGTAGTCCTGTCTCGAGGGTGAGTGCGGCCACCAAGGCACCACACCAGCGAGCTTCGGTCGAGCCAATGAGCGGGCGCGTTGCCACGCCGGCGCCTGGGCTCGGTTCGGTTTCGACGTCAACGCAGTTGGCGAGCGGCCGCAATCTCGCTGCGCTCCTCCGAGAGAAGTTCGGATTCTCGGCGTTTCGCCAACATCAGGAAGAGGTTTGCCGAGCGGCGGCGGACGGCCACGACGTTCTCTTGGTCATGCCGACGGGGGCTGGTAAATCGTTGTGCTACCAATTGCCGGCCTTGGCGCGCGGCGGCACCGCGCTGATCGTGAGCCCGCTGATCGCGTTGATGGATGACCAGGTCCAGAAGCTCCAGTCAGTGGGGCTCCGAGCGGAACGAATTCATTCGGGGATGGATCGCACCGATTCGCGGCGTGTCTGTGAGGCCTATCTTTCAGGCGAGCTGCAGTTCCTCTTCTGCGCACCCGAGCGCCTGGGGCTGTCGTACTTCGTCGATCTCTTCTCGCGAAAGCGCCCATCCCTGGTCGCGATCGACGAAGCCCACTGCATCTCACAGTGGGGGCACGACTTTCGACCTGAGTACCGACTCCTTGGCCACCGGCTTCCTGCGATCCGCGGCAGCGGCGGCGATCGCGCGCCCGTCATTGCGGTGACCGCAACCGCCACGCCGGACGTGCAGAAGGACATCCACCAGCAGCTGGGCCTGGAGGTTCCCAAAGTTTTCATTCACGGCTTTCGACGGGAGAATTTGGCGATTGAGTTGGTCGAAGTCGACCGGAGCGAGCGGGCGGCGCTCGCCGAGAAATTGTTGAGAAGGGAGGATCGACTCCCAGCGATTCTCTATGCGCCTTCCCGCAAGGAAGCGGAGCGGGTTGCGGATTCGCTTCAGAAGAACTTTCGCGTCGCCGCCTACCATGCCGGTCTCAGCGCGAAGGTTCGTGAGACTGTGCAGTCGCGCTTCTTGGTGGGGAAGCTGGACGTCATTGTTGCCACCGTCGCTTTCGGGATGGGCGTGGACAAAGCCAACGTTCGGACGGTTCTTCACCTGGGGCTGCCAGCAACGGTCGAGGGCTACTACCAGGAGATCGGAAGGGCGGGTCGCGATGGTGCGCCGGCGCGGGTCGTGCTCATGCACAGCTTCTCCGACCGAAAGACCCATGAGTTCTTCCACGAACGGGACTATCCCGAGGTCTCCGTCGTGGAGAAGGTCTTCAAGCGGTTGGGCGCGGAACCTGTGTCACGGCCGTTGCTCGGTCAGAAGCTCCGCATGGATGACGACGAACTGGAGCGCATTCTGGACAAGCTCTGGGTCCACGGCGGCGCGGAGATCAACCCGGAGGAGGACGTTCGCCGCGGTCAGGACGGCTGGCAGGCGAAGTACGCCGCGGTTCGCCAGCACCGAATCGACCAGCTGGAAAAGATGATCGCCTTCACCAAGGCAAGCGGCTGCCGCATGGAGTACCTGGTTGAGCATTTCGGTGACCACTCTAAGGCTTGCGGGCACTGCGACGTGTGCGCGCCATCCAAAGTTCAGGCTCGGGTCTTCAGCACTCCAGACGCGCAGGACGCGGGGCGACTGGCTCGCATCCTTCAGGCACTGCGTCAGCGCGACGGCTTGGCGGTGGGACGGCTCAGTCGCGAGGTGATTGGCGATCAACCCGAGCATCGCCGTGAAATGGATCGGTTGGTCTCGGGTCTGCTGCGCGCGGGTTGTGTCGAGCTGCGGGATGATACCTTTGCGAAGGACGGCGAGATCATTCGCTTTCAACGCATCTGGCTCACCGGGAAAGGGCAGCCCACGGCTGTTCACCTTCCGCTGCGAAGCGACGGCCCTCCACGACGTGCGCGGCGCGGAAAGACGGCACGACCGAAGAAGTTCGTGGGTAGGCCACAGAACACCTCCCGCTTCGCTCCTGCGGGGAGCTCTGCTCTCGAGGAAGCGCTGCGTACTTGGCGGCTCGCCGAAGCCCGACGTCGCAAGGTGCCCGCTTTTCGCATCCTCACCAACCGGACCCTCAGCGCGATCGCCGAGGCTCGGCCCGCCAGTCCGTCCGAGCTTCTGCGGATTGGC
>JBQTKE010000192.1:0-7121 GCA_052386435.1 Myxococcaceae bacterium | reverse complement strand
GACGTGGGTGATGCCGCTGGCCGCGTCGGCCACCACCACCGCCAATGGATAGCTCGCGACACCGTCGTTGCGACGCACCACGAAATCTCCGACCGACTCCGCCACATCTTGCGAGAACGGACCGCGCACCTCATCGACGAACGTCGTCACGCCAGGGTTCGGGCGAAAGCGCAAGGCCGCGGGGCGTTGTCTCGCGCGTGCCTCTTGTTGCTCGAGAGTGAGCACGGCGCAGGTGCCGGGGTAGCGCGGGCCATCGTCGGAAGGATCATGCGGCGCGGCGACGGCGTTGGCGATCTCCGCGCGACTGCAGAAGCACGGGTAGACGCGGCCAGCCCGCGTCAGCTGCCGCAGCGCCTGGTCGTAGACGCCCTGACGCTCGCTCTGCACCAGCGGCGTCTCGTCCCAATCGAGACCGAGATAGCGCAGATCCTCGTGGAGCGCCCGCAGGTTATCCGGCCGGGAGCGGGCGCGATCGAGATCTTCAATTCGCAGGAGGAACGTTCCGCCCGCGGCGCGGACCTGCAGCCAGGAGAGCCGCGCCGTCCGCGCCTTGCCCCCATGCAGTCGTCCGGTTGGGCTGGGGGCGAAGCGTCCCGTTACCTTCACTGCTTGCGCAGCGGAGTCCGCTTCAGCGGTTCACGCTTCTCTTCCTTCGCGGGGGTCTGCTCATCCGTGACGTCTTTCACCGCGTTCTTCGCGCCATACTGCACTTCCGCGACGCGCGCGCCGCCGCCCAGCTGAGTAATCTGCGCGGGGACTCTCACCGACTCGCCGCTCAGCTTCTGCTTCATCGCGCCGGCCAAGTTGTAGAGCTCCATGCCCGCGGAGAGCAGCTCCGTGTCGAACTGCGAGCGCGGCAGACGCTTCACTTCGTTCGACGCGGCGACGAAGACGAAACTGTCGAGCGCGAGGTCCTTGCCGTTGCGGGAGAGCGCGCCGAAGACGACGAGATCCGCGCCCGCGGTGGTCGCCTCTTCCTTCGCCGCGGCAAGTGCGGCGGCATCCAACCTGTTCTGCGACAGCGACGCGTAGAGCTTGGACTCCGCGTCCTGGCCGTTCGTTTGACCGTTCACCTTGGTCTGCTTGTTGGCCGCGACGTCGGTCAGCCCGCCCGCGACTTCTCCGGGAAGCTGAATGCGCCACGCGTGCGTGCCCGCGGGAATGTCTTTGATGATCAGCGGCGTGCTGCCCAACGTGACGCCGTCGATCAGGACGCCAGCACCCGAAGGCGTGGACTCGACGAGCAGACTTCCCTTCGGCTTTTCGTTCAGCCCCTTGCGCGTCGCTTCAACGACCTTCGAGAACAGCGGCGAAGTCTTCGCGAGCGGCAACTCGCGCGTGGGCGCCAGACCGATCGCGGTGTCCAGACTCTTCTGGCCTTCCTCGTCTTGGCCGGTGTTGAACTGCACCGCCGCGAGCAGCGCGAACGTGTCGACCAGCTCGCCCACGTCGGTCAGTCCCGCGGAAGCAGTTTTGTACTCGGTCAGTGCCTTCTGCAGCGCGTCCTCCGCGAGCCGGAACTTGCGAGCCGTGCGAAGCTTCTGCGCCTCTTCCACGCTGTTGCGCGCCTTGGCCAGCCCGTCCTGATGCGGATCCGCTTTCGGCGACTTCTTCGTCTCCGTGGGGGCGAAGCCCTCCGCGTTGCGCAGCTCGGTCGTGAGCATTCCCGCGGCCTTCACGCCCGCACGTTGGGGGACGTCTCCGGAGAGCGCCGCGAAGGGGAGCACGGTGAATTTGCGGCTCGCCTCCTGTGCGGAGGCCGACGTCACAAATCCCAGGGGAAGCAGGAGCAAGAAGAATCTGTTCATTGGGGGACGCACCATACCGTAAGGGGCTCGAAGACGGACCCACAGAAGCGACGGGTGTAGTGCTTGCGAATGCCCTGCGAAAGGACGAGGGTGCATCGCGTGACCGGTCACCAACAACTCCTGCTCCTCGCGGAGGACGATCAGGATCAACGGGAGCTCCTCGCCGAGGTTCTGGAGTTCGAGGGCTACCGTGTTCTGCAGGCGGAAAACTCGAACGAAGTGGTGCAGCAACTCAAGGCCCAGCCCAACGCATTGCTGATGGATCTCCACGGCATCTCCAGCCCCGCGGTCTCCGCCGCCTTCGCGCGACTGGAGCCGCGCCCCGCGCTGATGGTCCTCTCCGCGGACCGACAGCTCGGCACCGAAGCTTCGAAGCTGGGCGCGGATGCGTTTCTCTCCAAGCCGTACAACCTGGACGAGCTGCTGCAGGCCCTGCAACGCATGTTGGGCCCACCGCCCAAAGCCTGATGCGTCTCCTTCATTGTTCGGACGTCCACATCACCCAGGACTACTTCTCGGTACCGCCGTGGCAGCTCGGTTGGCGTCGCGGTTTGGCACTGCTCGAGCTCTCCATCGGTGGGCGCGCAAGGAAGTACGCGCAGGCGAAGCAGACCCTGCGGCAGATCGCCAACGATGTGCCGACGCGCGGCGCGGATCATTTGATCGTCACCGGCGATCTCACCCAGTACGCGACGGAGTGGGAGTTCCAAGGCGCGCGCGAAGCGCTGGGAGAAGTTGCGGCGGACAAGCAGCGCTGCACTGTGATTCCCGGCAACCATGATCGCTACACGCCCGGCGCGGTGAAGCACGCGCGCTTGGAGCGGTACTTCGGTCATCTGCTCGAGAGCGATCTTCCTCAATACCGCCGCGAAGGGGAGTACCCGTTCGTTCGGTTGTTGGGAGAAGACGTCGCCGTGGTGGGGCTCTCGTCGGCGCGCGTACCGGCGGTTCCCGGAGTGTCCTTCGGCCGAGTCGGTGAAGCGCAGCTCGAGGGCTTGCGCGCTTTGATTGACGATCCTCAAGTGAAGCCGCGCGCGGTGCTGGTGTTGGTGCACCACGCGCCGCGCACCGCGAGCAACCGGCGCGATTCAAAGCTGCACGGCTTGATCGACGGCGAAGCGCTGCTGTCCCTCTTACCCGGACCGCGCTTCGCGGTGCTGCACGGACACATTCACCGCCGCTACCACCACCCCGCCACCTCAACCTCGCCGCACACCTTTGGCGCGGGCTCTTCTACCGAGAAGGACCACGAGGGCTACTGGTTGATCGACGTGCGCGATGGAAAAATCCAGGGCGGTGAGGTCCACCGCCCCGGCGTCTGACCTTTCGCGAAGACGCGGAAGCAGACGAGAATGGCCGGCCATGGCGACGGATGCCGATCTCGATCTGACCCTTGCCGAGCTGAAGGCGCTGCGAACCCTGAGCCGCGCGGTCGACGACGCGTTGGAAGAGAGCCTCAAGTCGCGTGACAACCTGGACTCAACCTTCGCGCGTCTCTTCCCGGTGGTGTTGCAGCAGACCGGCGCGCGCGGCGTCGTCGTGACCACGCAGAACGAAGAACTCGCCACCCAGACCTGGGCGCACGGCGATTTCGGAGGGACCTTCGCGGGCGCGTATTTCGAGAGCCACCCGTTTGGGACGCGGCGAATCGCGCAAGAGACATGGGTCAGCCAGGCGCTGGACCTCGTGGGTGTGAAGGTCGGATCCATTGGGCTGCTCTACGAGGGCGATCGAAGCGGGGACGCCGGACCCTTGGGTCGCGCGCTGGAGACCATCGCCGAGCAGCTCGACACGGTGTTGGCGCAAGTACACACCGCGTCGGAGAAGCACCAGGTCATCCTCAAGCTGAACCAGCTTCTGGCGAACCGTGTCTTTGAGACGGGGATGGACCAAGCGGTGCTGGCGATGGCGGAGCGCGTGCGACTGCCTGGGCTGATGCTCGTCTACCGCGATGCCGTGAGGCCGGGTCTGCTGCATTACCGCGGCTATCGCTTTGGACGTCTGGAGTACGAGTCTGGTGCGCGGCCCTTCCCAGCTTTGGAGGAACAGATTCGCGCGCACGGCACCGCGCTGATCGCGCCGGGCGATGAGCGCCTTCGCAAAGTGTGGGGTGCGCAGCGGACCGTTGAGGCCGTGCTCATCGCCGGGCTCACCACGGGCGACGCCCTGGGAAAGATCTTCGTCTGGTCCGAGCGGGAAGGGTTCTCCGCGTACACGCTGGATCTGATCCGAGTGCTGGCGTCGACGCTCTCGCAGCGATTGGTCGACTACAACCGCGAACGCATCCACCTCTCGCAGTTCTTCGCGCCGGACGTGATCGACGAGCTGCTCACGGATCCGCAGTACGAAGCGCACTTCCTCACCCCGCGCGACGAGGAAGTGGGAATCCTCTTCGCCGACATCAACGGCTTCACGCGGATCTGCGAGCAGGTTCTGGAAGCCCCCTCCCGCATCGGCCGCTTTGTCGATCGCTGGAGTGACGGCGTGGTGGAGTTGCTCTGGAAGCACGGCGGCGTGTTCGACAAGATGGTCGGCGACTGCGTGATCGGCCTCTTCGGTCCGCCGTTCTTCAAGTCCACCCCGCTGCAGAGAGTGGAGTCGCTGGTGCGCTGCGCGCGGGAGATCCAAGACTTCACCCGAGCCATGAGCGCGGATCCCGAAGTGAGCTCCATCGCTGAACGCGTGAAGCTGCCGGGCTTGGGCGTGGCGATTGGAGTGAACTTGGCCAATGCGTTCTGCGGTCTGTTCGGGCCGAACTCTTCGTATACAGGCTTCTCCACCGGGATGAATCAGACCGCGCGCCTCCAGTCGCTCGGTGGCTTTCGCGAGACCTTGGTGATGGCCCCAGTCCGCAAAGTCCTTGAAGGGTCGAGCGATCCCAAGTTGAAGTCGCTCTCGTACGGACCACT
Organism: Myxococcaceae bacterium; assembly: GCA_052386435.1. GTDB lineage: Bacteria > Myxococcota > Myxococcia > Myxococcales > Myxococcaceae > JBQTKE01. The sequence goes on along the minus strand of JBQTKE010000192.1, from coordinate 2,404 downwards.
CACGGAGACACCCGTGAAGAACGTCGCGCAGCCGCTCAGCTACTTCAGCCTGAAGTAAGACGGTGGCCGCAGCAGCGTATCTCTAGGACGCGCTGGGCGTGAGATGACCCCGGATGAGGCTCTGATAACTCGCAACGTCGATCATGACCGCTGCGGCCCGCCCATGCCCAGTGACGAGAATAGGCACCCGATCCGACTTCAAGCGGGCAATCATCAAATCCGAAACTTCGTTTCGTGAGGTGACCGTCCACTCGGCTCAGCGGCCAGTGCTGCCGCTTCCGATGCTCGTGCGAGAGCCTCGCGAGCGAGCGGCTCGGACGACCGTTGAGGGTTGGAGGCGCGTCCTTGGATGAGCGCTTCGCCCAGGTGCCGTGACCACTCCGCCGCGAGAGGAAAGGGCTGAGGCTGTCGTCGCAGCAGGAGCACCAGGTCCTTTCCGTGGTGCGCAACGGCGAGCAGCTCTTCTACCGCGTGCTGCATTTCCGTGAGTCTCGCCCGCGATTTGCTTGCTACACGCAATCGACTCTCGCGTACCGCATCGCAGAGCTCGTCGAGCAGCGCGCGCAAAAGTGGGAACACGTCTTCGAACACGGTGCTCGACGTCTCGCCCTTTCGCAGCAACTCCGCCAGGGCGATGAACGACGAGCCAACGCGCTCACGGGCAATGCGCTGGCGTCGCGCAAAGACCGACCGGTAGGTGGCGAACGAGACGATCACGTTCAATGCAGTCGCGCACGCCACGCCAATCGCCACGGACGCGAGTCGGTGGCTCAAGGTCGCGCCGATGGTCGCGCCGGGGATGAGCAGCACGTACAGGACGGTGAAGGCGCCCACCAGGAACGCGCGACCGAAGCCGACTCGAAAGCAGAGCCAGATGGTAATGAAGAGCGCGGCGACCAGCGCGACGGGGCGGGGGAGTGGGAGCACCAACGTGAGGAGCCAGGTCACCACGCCGCCCAGGGTGCTCGCGGCGATCTGCTCCAGGCCTCGGCGCAGTCCTGTGTAGACGGTGGGGCTAATGCAAACGACCGCCACGAACGTCGCGGAAAGGCGGTCGTTCATACCCAAGAGCTCAACCAGGAGCGATGCCGCGAGCGCGGAGAGGGACGCTTTGAGCGCGATGGATAAGGGATGGGCGAGAACCGGGTTCACGCCAGCAGCGTCTCACCCGCGTACTTCCGAATGAAGTGAATCCACTGACGTGAGTCGATTTCGACCTGCCACTCCGTGTTGGGCGTTAGCGGGAGCCGCGATTTCAGGAAGGACTCCAGGTGATCCGCCGCGCGGAGTGGGGTTCACCCCGGGCTTTTGAAGGCGACTCGAAGGAAGACCTCCAACTTCGCCGTGACGTCCACGGACGCGCAGATGCGCAGGCCGCCCACCTTGCGTTGGTACGCAGGATCTTGTCCGGGCTTCGTCGTGTTGCACGACTTGCCACCTTCGAGGGCAACCCAGTTCTCCGCTTCGAGGATGAAGCAGAGCAGCTCAACACTTGCTTCTTCCAACGTTGCGTTCTCGTGGATGGCGAGCATTCCGGCCTCCCGCGCTCAAACCGCGTGGCCAGAAGAATTTGCCAACGCGGGTCGATCGCGCAAGGCCCCGAAGCTGGATTCTGAAGCACTCAACTGCTCAAACTTGCGCGGGGTGACTTGACCAATCCGATCTCGTCCGCCTCGCATCGCGGCGGACCTCAGACCGGTTGTCTTTGCCGAAACTTTTGAAGCGTTCAGCCGCCCAGCGGAGCGATCGAGATCGCCGCGGGAGCGGGAGTCGGCGCCACCGCGCGAGCAGCCTCGGGAAACGCTGGCACTGCTTCGCGCTCCAGGAGATCGCTGACGGAAGCGAACGGAGTTTGCGTCATCACCTTCGCCGCAAGCTGGCGAACAAGCAGCCGCGAGGCTGAGAGTTGTTCGGCGCCCATCGCCGCGCGTAGGGTGTAGAGGAGCGTCTTTGGCGATCGCGCTGCGACGCGGGAGAGCGCGAGGGCCATCGTTCCATCGGCATCCGCTTCAAACGCCGGCGCGAGACGAACCAGCCTAGCGGTGGCGTCGAGATCTCCCTCGCTGGCCAACTCCACCGCTGCCTCGATTCCAGGAACGGGCCGGCGCAACCCGCGGAAAATGTTCTGTACGCGTGCGACCTGGGCCGTATCCAACTCAAGTGCGCTCAACAACGGCGTCGCGTCATTCTGCTGCGCGAGCAACGACTCCGCGAGCAGCAGCCGCACCGCGGGATCGCTCTCGCTCGCGAACGCCACGCGCAAGAACGGGCTGCTGGGCTGTACGGAGCTGTAGCTTTCAAGCTTGCGTCGGACGAGGTCGTCGATGGAGGAATCCGCGGGAACCGGCTCCGGCGCCTTCCAGCCCGCATGCGCGACAGCGGCGCCGAGTGAATCCAGCCCGCG
>JBQTKE010000191.1:0-5502 GCA_052386435.1 Myxococcaceae bacterium | reverse complement strand
GAGCAGCGCCCTTCGTTCGGGCAGCGGAGTGTGGTGGGTCAGCGCGGGGACGAAGAATTTGTGCGCGAGCGTGTAGACGGTCTCGTTGTCCTCGGTGAAGACGAGCAGTCGTTCTCCGCGGTGATTTCTTAAAACATTCCAGAGCGCTTCGACCTTCGCTCTACAAGTAAGCGCGATGCGGCGTTGCTCGCGGTACGCCTGATACGCCGCCCTCCCCTCTTCGGTCCGCTGGCTGCGCGCGATGAATTGCCCGAAGCCGCCTGGGCCGGAGAAGGAGATGCCCTGGCTGCGGATAAAGGCGAGGTAGCGCTGGCGGGCGGCGTCGTGGCGCGTCTGCTCTTCGGCGTCGAGTCGGACTTCGATTCGGCGAACTTCGTACGGCGCCAGGTACTCGCCCTGCAACGCCTGGATTTCGGTGCGGTGGATCAAGGGACCCAGGAGCTCTCGACAGTCGCTCTCTCCCAGGGTCGCGGTGAGGCCCAGTCGCAGTGGCGCGATCGCGGCTTCGGCGATGAAGCGGTAGCTGGGCGCTGGCAGATGGTGGCACTCGTCGCAGACGAGCAACCCGTAGCGGTGGCCTTGGAATTCGGCGCGCAGGGTGGCGGAGTCGTAGGTGGTGACGGTCAGGGGTTTCGAATCCTTGATGCCGCCGCCGAACTGACCCACCTCGCAGGAGAGGTGCTGGGTGAGCACGGTGTGCCACTGCTGCATCAGGTCGAGCGTGGGGACGACGACGAGCGTGGGGCGCTTCGCATGCGCTATGGCGAGCACGGCGAGCAGGGTTTTGCCGGCGCCGGTGGGCAGCTCGACGACACCGCGGCAGCCCTTTGCAATCCAGGCGTCCAGGGCTTGTTTCTGGTGCGGGAACGGTTCGATGGCACGGGTGAGCTGGAGGGGCAATGGCTCGTAGGCGCGGGCGTGATCCTTATAGGGAGCGCCCAGCTCGCGGAGTCGTTCGATGACGGCCCGGTAATGGTGAGCGGGGGCGCGGAAGACGCCGGTGCGGGTGTCTTCGACGAAGAGGCGCCGCAGCGCGGCATCCGGCGCAACCTGTGGAGCTATCAAGGTTCCTGCTTCGAAGTGCAGCTCCACGCGGACCCACTCTCCCCGTCAAAGCAACTGCCGCTGGCCCCCAGCGAGAATGCTCAGTGAGGGTATATGTGCGCGCAGAGCACCCAATGTGGTCTCTGGCGCCGAAGCAGGGTGTCTAGCATGAGCCGTTTCGTTCCTGTCATCGCGTTGGTTCTCACCAGCACCGCTATCGCTGCCGACTCCGTCTATCGCTGGAAGGACGCTTCGGGCATCGAGAACTACACCAACGATCTCAACACCATCCCGCCCAACGTCACGGTTGTTCCGACGACGGGCTCTGAGCTGAGCGAGATCAACGTCGGCCGCCGCGAGACCAAGCGCCCGGCCACTCAGGCCAGCCGCGGCGACGCGGACTTCCGGCGCGCTGAAGCCGAGGCGCAGCTTGCCGAAGCGCAGCTGCGTCGCGAAGAAGCGCTGCAGGAAGAGCGCTGGCGTCAGCTGTTCCGCACCACGAAGGCGCGGATCACCTCGCTGCAGTCCGAGTTGGACCGCGAGCGCGACACGATCAAGGACGTCACCGGAGGCACGGCGTCCCGCGTGGGCTCTCACATCTACGCGCCCAACGCGATGTTCGCTCGCGTCAAGCAGCTGGAGCAGGAGCTGAAAGACGCGGTCGAAGACTACAACGACCTGGACCGCCGAGCCTCTTACGCGTCGGTCCCGCGCCACTGGCGCAACTGAGTCGTTACGAAGCGCGACGTCTCTACCGGCTTTTGAATCAAGAAGCCGAGCGAGATGGAGAGTCTCGGCGGCAGCTCTGGCATTTCGGAGGGGCTGTACCAACGCGCGTCCGCGATCTCTTTTCCGTCTGGTTTGAGCTCGCCTCCGGCATAGTCCGCGTGGAAGCCGATCATCAGTGAGTTGGTGAAGGGCCAGGGCTGGCTGCCGTAGTAGCGCGGGCTCCTGAACGGGCGCGCGAAGTGGGCGTTGCGCGCGAGGAGGCAGGCTCCCTCTCGCTCAACCAGGCAAATCACCGCGGGCGAGAGTCGCGCCACTGCTCGGCTTCATTCGGTAGCCCGGCGGTGGGGACGGTCTTCTCTGGTGTCACGCACAGGGACTGGCCTTTGAGCGTGAACAGTTTCGCGCGACCCGTAGAGGGGGCGACGTAGCCGGAGATGAAACGCGCCATGACCGGAGTCATAGCAAACCTTAAAATCACAGACGCGCAGCTTCAGTCTGGCGGCTCATCGGGAAGCGGACCCTCTCGGAGATCCTCCTCCTCCTCTTTCTTCTTCTTCGATCTCCCTCTGGATCTTCCTCCCGAAGTTCGGTTCCATTCGGCAGCGGTGTGCACGCTGGATGACCCTCGCCAGCGCGTGAAGGTTGTCCGGTTGCTTCTCAAGAGAGTACGGTCCGCCGTCCTTCGACCTGGAGACTCCAACGATGAAGATCCGTCTGCTCTGGTGCTGCACCCTGACTGCTCTTGGCTCTGCGTGCGGCATCTCCCGAGAAAATGCTCGCGATCAAGCGGCGACTTGGAGCTGCCGGCGCGCTGAGCAGTGCGGAAACATTGGCGCGGGCAAGACGTATGAATCAGCTGACAGCTGCTTGGTCGCTCAAAAAGCAGACTGGGAGAGCTTTTGGCCTGCCAGCGACTGCGAAGGAAAGATCAGCGTCGCCAACTTGGACACGTGCAAGAAGGCGATTGAGATCACCGACTGCAACAACGGCTTTGATGTCCTGCTGACCCTGCAGAAGTGCAGCAAGGCGAATGTCTGCACGGGCGGCCCTGACGCCAACGGAGGGTGATTCGTCATGATTCCCTCTGAGCTTCACATCCAGCACCGGTTCACCACGATCAACGGGCTCAAGTACCACTACGTGGAAAAGGGCACGGGGCCGCTGGTCGTCCTGCTCCACGGCTTCCCCGAAAACTGGTGGACCTGGCGCTACCAATTCGACGCGCTGGTGGAGAAGGGTTTCCGCGTGGTCGCTCCGGATCAACGCGGCTACAACGACACGGACAAGTCAGGGCCTTACTCGCTCGAAACGCTGAGCTCGGACGTGGTCGCGCTCATTCGTTCGCTCGGAGAAGAGAAGGCGCATCTGGTCGGTCACGACTGGGGCGGCGCGGTGGCGTTCCATGTCGCGGGTCGTTTTCCTCAGCACGTGGACAAGCTGGTGGTCCTGGGCGCGCCTCATCCAGCGATGATGACCAAGGCGCTCTTCACCCGTCACACCCAGCTCCTGAAGAGCTGGTACATGCTCTTCTTCCAGCTTCCCTTCCTTCCGGATCACCTGCTGGGTGCGCAGAGTCACCACTCGCTTCCTTTCCTCTACCGAAAGGGCGCGCTGGATCCGTCGCACTTCGGCGTTCAAGAGGTGCAACCGTTCGTCGACGGCGCACGTCGCGAAGGTGCTGCCCGCGCGATGCTTGGCTGGTACCGCGCGATGTTCCTCCACCTCCTCAGGAACCGCGGCAAGACCCCGCAACTCCCCACTATCCCGGCCGACACCCTGATGATCTGGAGCAAGCATGACTTGGCTCTGGGTTACGACGAGCTGGTCCCAGGCACGGAGCGCTACGTTCCCAATCTCAAGGTTGAGACTTTGGACAACGCGGGCCATTTCATGCACGCGGAGCGTCCGGAGCTCGTGAACCGTCTGCTCCTCTCCTTCTTGCCGGAGAACAAGGTCACGGTGTTCCTCTCGGACGTGGGTGATAACAAAATCACTGTCATCAAAGAGATCCGCGCCATCACTGGGTTGGACATGAAGGACGCTCGTGAGCTGGTGGAGACCGCGCCCAAAGCAATCAAAGAACGCGCCAGCCTTCAGGAGGCCGAACGAATCCAGCGCGTTCTCGTTGCCGCCGGCGCCAAAGTGGAGCTCCGCCTGCGCTGACTTGCGGCGCGTGGGCTGTCGGTTCTCCGCCTGAGCCGACTTGCGGCGCGTGGTCTGTCGGTTCTCCGCCTGAGCCGACTTGCGGCGCGCGCACGCGCTGCAGCTGAGTCGAACGGTCAGATGTCCGCGATGAGCTGCAGATTGAAGACGGCCCCGCTGAACGAATTACCTCGGGTCAGCGTGGGCTGAAGCGTGCTCAGGTCAGAGCGAACCAGGGCGGAGGCCCGAAAGCGGAGCAAGGAGGAGAGCTTCGCGTCGAAGGCGAAATAGAGCGACATCTCGTTGGAGAGCAGGGCGCGGTCTTCGTCACCGGTGATCTGCTGACCCGCGTAGCCCAGCCGCAGGAACACGCTGAACACCTCCATCGCCGAATAGGACGTCTGCGCGTAGATGTTGCGACCACGAATCCAGCCCAACTCCTCCTGGTAGCCAAACCGCAGCGACGTCGCGGAGCCGAACGCTTCGGGAAAGATCAGCTCAGGACCCGCCAGCGTGTGCGAGAGCTGCGAGACCAGATCCCGCGAATAGATGGCTTGAAGGCCCAAGCCAAAGCGATTGGCCAACCGCCACTCGAAGCCACCGGACGTGTGATAGCCCTGCGCGGGCATGCCGAAATAGCCAGAGACAATCGACTGATCCGTCTCCGCCAAGTATCGCCCACTCAAGAACAGGTTGAAGCTGTCCGTGGCGTGCACGGAGAAATCGAGCCGAGCCAAGTCGACCGCGCTCGGCGCCTGCTGGCTTCCCAGTCCGAAACGGATCTGAGTGCTCGCGTTGACGTACGGACCCAGCTGCATCCCCACCGCGGGCTCGACCTCATAGCGGGCAGCGACATTGGGCCGAGTCACCACGGCGACCCGCGCTTCCGGATGAATCCACGTCTTCGTCTCTTCACTGCGAAAGTCCGCGGCGATGAAGCCACCCGCCGTCCACCGTGTGGTGAGGCCGAGATCAAAATACCCAGGCACGCTGCCGACGAACGCTCCGCCGTGCCAGGTGCGATCCTTGGTGCGTCCGCCCACTTGCACACCGTCGAGCATGGGCAAGCCAGGCGCGTCGACAGGTCGAGTGCGACCGACCATCAGCGAGAACCGGCCTTCAAGGGGCGCGAAGGTGAGCGACGCCTGCCGTACCCAGAGCTGCGCAACGGACGCGACCGCCATCTTGGCGAGTCCTGGGTTCTGCGACCAAATCATCACCGACGCCATCACGTCCGCGGTGAGGTTCTTGGCGATGCGCAGGTTCGCCATCTGAATGTCGATCAGCTCCTGCTGATACGAGCCATCGATGGAGAAGACGGGAATGGCGGCGAAATGCCGGTACGAGAGCCGTGTGTGAAACACCTTCGGTGCCGCCTGGGATTCGTCGAACTCCACCAGCGGGAGCTCCACGCGTTCCAGCACTTTGCGTTGACGCGCCAGCTCCGCGTAGGTCGTGGGCTCAGGGAGCGGGTTGGGATCTTTCGGCGCCGGAGCGGACACCGCGTTGAAGCGGTAGGTGTCTCCGGGTCGCAACTCGCGGCCCGTGCACGTCGCGGTGGACTCGCCCACTGAGTCGACGCGGCAC
>JBQTKE010000190.1:0-4685 GCA_052386435.1 Myxococcaceae bacterium | reverse complement strand
GGGCGTCGCCTTCGATGGGGCCACCCGGGGTCATTCCGCCCGGCGTGGTGGGGTAAACCCAGAGCGCCATCAGGGCGACGAGCGCGGTTCCCCAGAGAAGCCCTCGCGGCCAGTCGCTGTGTAGATTCACTTGCTGGTGCCAGGGGGAAAGTGGCTCACGCGAATGGTCAGTCCGGTTTCATCGGCGAAGCGCTGAAGCTCGACCTTCCAAACGCGTGAACGGTAGGCGTTGCTCCCGCCGGCATCGGCCGTGATGAACAGTTCGCGCGCTGCCGGGTATCGCTCCCTCCCCATGCGTTTCCACCACGCTGCGATTGAGGTCGTCGCAAACACCGGCGTATCGTGGTCGGTGCCGACGTTGACGAACGCGCTGTTGTCGGCGACGTCGAGAACACCGTAGGGGAGCGCCTTGCCAACAGCATCACTGGGGAAGTCATGGACATCGACCAGTTCAGGTGCGTCTTTCGGCTGCCAGTCGACACCAGCGTTCTTGAAGTTCCCGACGCGCTCCTTTTTCTTTGTGTCGACCGAGATGAACGGGATGCCCTTCTTGATGCAGGCCGCTGCGGCGGCATTGATGTACTCGAACTGCGCGTTGCGGTCGATGTGCTGTTTCCCTTCGACAGTCTTTTGCGGCGCCTGAAGGCTGTAACCCATCTTGCGTAGCAACTTCCCAACGGTCTTGTCGCTCACGGAAATGCCGAATTCGTTGAACATCTGCTCCGTGAGCGATCAGCGACACCGGGATGAAGACCGCAACGCTGCGTGATTCTCTGGGCGCGACGACGTGTCAGCCGAGGGTCTTCTTGAAGGCAGCGGGAGTCATCGCCTCGAGCGCAGGGCGAAGACATCGCGGTGGGTGCCGAGGCGCTCGAAGGCCCAGGTGAGGTAGGCCTGCACAGGCACGCCCACGGTGCGGCAGGTCGCGATGATGCCGAGCAGCACGCACGCGCGGTGGGCACCCTCGGTGCTGCCGGCGAAGAGTACGTTGAGCCTCAGCTTGGCGACGTTCTGGAACTCGCGCTCAGTGGCCGAGTTGTCGATGGGGACGTTGGCGTCGTCGATGAAGCGGAAGAGCGCCTCGTGGTGTCGCTGGTAGTAGCCGACCGCGGCCATCAATGGCTCGGACGGGAGCAACGTCGGCGCGACCGCGGCGCACCACTTCTTGAGCTGCTCGGCCAGCGGCCTGATGAGGTGACGGCGATGCTCGACGAGCGCGTCACCGGCGAGGCCGAGCTCGTGCGCGCGGGCCTCCTCGACGTACATGGCCGAGAGGAATCCACGGCCCTCGGCGGCGAGCGTGGGCTGCGTCGCCTCGGCGTCGTCGAACTTCCTGACTCCGTGGGCGTTACAGCCCGCCTCGAGGACGCGGCCGGAGGCGTACGCGACATTGAGCCGATGTTCCGCGTCGGCAGTGAGGGTGCCACAGAATTGCCTCAGCTTCCCGGCGAGGTGCTCGCTGGCCTTGTCGGCCTCGTACTGGAACACCGCGCAGCTGAGGTTCCGGTACAGCTCAATGTAGCCGTTGTGTGCTGCGGGCAGCCCAGGGATGAGCACCTTGAGGCCCGTGCCGTCGGTGGCCATCCACGCTGAGGCCAGCAGTTGCTGCCAGTGCAGGCCATCGATGGGCGCAAGCAGGTCAGCCGCTCGCTCGATGAAGGACACCAGCGTGCCCATCGCCATTGGCAGGCCCCGCTCCTTCAAGTCGCGGCGGGTCCTGTCCAGCGGCGTTAGCATCGAGAACTTCGTCATCACCAGCCACGCGAGCCAGTCGCACGTCACCTTCGAGCGCTCGTAGGGCGCGGGCAGCGAGCGCGGTGTCGTCCTCTCCCCGCAGTCACGGCAGCGGCACGTGGTGCGCTTCACCACGCGGCGGCGTTGGTGCGCTTTGACGACGTCCAACTTCTCTTCTTCGACGACGTCGGCGACGTCGAGGGCCGTGCTGCCACAGTGCGCACACTCGTCCGGCTTGAGGTTGTGCGCGTCGAGGGGCAGGTGCTTCGGCAGCGCCTTGCGGCCCGTCGGCGGCGGGCGAGGCCTCTTCTCCTTCGTCTTCGGCGACAGCTCGGGCGGCTTGGGCGGCGACTCGAAGGCCAGCTTCGCGTCACCTTCAACGGGCGGCGGTGGCGCGGGTGACTTCGGCGGCGACGGCTTACGCTGCTTGCGCTGCGCGACGGCCAGCAGCTCGGCCACCCGCTCGTTCAGTCTCGCAATCGTCTCGACGAGCTGCGCCAGCTGCGCGCGCAGCGTGGAGTTCTCTTGCTGAAGCGCGGCGACGTCGAGCACCGCGCCTCATGTTCATACCGGCGGGGGTGCTGTCGATCCCCCTCGTGCATTCGGACGGCGAAACCAGCCACGTCGAGCGGCCGTGAAGTCGATGCCGGCGATGATGGCAGCGAAGGTGTTGCCGTCGACCTCCACGCGCGCGTCCGACTCGTTGAAGGGCGGAAGCTGGAAGCTGCCAGCCTCGAGACGCTTCGCGAGGACACACCAGCCTGAGCCGTCGAACCAGAGCGCCTTCGCCAGACGACGCCGCTTGTTGAGGAAGAGGTAGAGGTGCCCGTCGACGGGGTCGAGACCGAGTCGACGTACCGCGCCCGCCAGTGCATCGAAGTTCCCTCTCATGTCGAGAGGCTCGACCGCGACGAAGACGCGGACGGCCGGCGAGAGGCTCAGCACGACTTGAGCACCCCGACGAGCCGGCGAAGCGACGCCTCATCGAATTGGTCGCCGACCTCAAGCTCCACCCCACCGATGCGCAGGACGAAGGGCGCCTGAGGGGCGACAACAGCTGGGCGTGCGACCACCAGCTCGACCAGCTTCGGCGCCGCAGCGCGCCCCCCCAGCACGCCACGTCGCTCGAGATTCACCCGCCAAAGATTGAGTGAGCGGCCATCGACGCCATGCTCTCGCGCCCATGCCCCGAGCTCACAGCGTGAAGCCTTCACCGCGGTCAGACACCGCCTTGCGTCCTTCTCGTTGAACACCTTCCGGCCTGCCATGTGTGCGCGACCTCCTGAAAACGCGGAGATTGCGCGAACAGCCGGCGGCGATCATCCCGGTGTCGCTGATGGCTCACCCATCGACACCGTGCGCCCGCGTCCACGCGGCCAGACCACCCCGCGACGACTTCGCCCGGCCAGGCACCGCCGTGCGTCCTGCTCATTGAAGATTTTTCGACCTGCCATGCGTGCGCGACCTCCAGAAGCTGCAGAGGTTGCTGCACATGCTCGGCCCCGTCATCCCGGTGTCGCTGATTGGTCACCAAATGAGTGGTCCTTCGGATCGTGTTCCCTCCTTGCTCCCCGCCGGCGCGGTTCGAAACGGCACGGGCGGTACGGGACGGGATGACTCGGCACGGAGCCCTACTCTCCCAACGGAAACGCAGACGGTGCGGGTCAGGAGGGGATGGCGCGGTACGACGCGAGATAACCATCTGCTGGGTTCGAATCCCGGCAGGGGTCACACCCTCTCGTCCTTGGACCGATCAAAATCGATTTTCAAAGTCAGCCCCATTCCGCGTGCGACCTTCGCGAGAAGGTTGAGGTCGGGAACCACGCGTCCGCTCTCGAGACGAGCGATTGCGGACTGCTGGGTTCCGGCTCGGGCGGCCACTTCCGTCTGGGTTAGTCCGAGTTCCTCGCGCAGATCGCGAAGCCTACGGGCGAGGCGAAGCTTGTCAAAGGCCTCGCGAAAGCCAGGACGACTCCTCCGAAGCTCTCCAACGTGTTTCTGAACCGCGCTGCCAACATGCGGGTTCCTTCGCTTACGCATTGAGAACCTCCTTCATACGATCGAGAGCCACTCGGAGCTCCCGTTTGGGTGCCTTCTGGCCTTGCTTCCTATAGGCGTGGAGGAGCACCATAATTGGGCCATCGATCACCACGTAGAAAATGCGGTGAGCAGAGATTTTCAGCTCCCAAAGTTTTCCTTCGATGTGGCGCATTGTGACCGTCGGTGCCTGTAGTCCGTTGGCCTCGACGTCCTCGAGCGCGCTTTGAATGATGGCCAAATCTTTGTCAGAAAGATGGTCCAAGTAATCCCGGACGGGCTCCGCACCTGACACCCTCCTGTAGTAAGCAATCTTCAAGGAGATTATCTCTCTTGCGTTATATAACGTCTAACAGATACCAGTGCAAGCCGGGCCAGCGGATGCCCCCTTGGGCTACCTTGTTCCCTCCCTGTTCCCCGAAGGTGCCCGTCCTGGGAAGCACAGCGCCGCTTGCGCGGCGGAGTCGAAGGGGCCCAATCAGTGGGCAGCGGCAGCCGCGCCTGGATGGCTCCGCGGTGTCGACTCCCAGCATCTTCCGCTTCTTGAGCAGGAGGCATCGTGAGTCCCCGGCCGATGTGCCGGTGAGCGCCGCGGCAAGCGGCCTCCTCATGGAAGGCGACACAAGGCCCATGAGCAGCCTCAAACGAGCCTGCGGGCTGACACCCCTACCCCGGTCGCGCGGCGATCAGGCGGCGGCACTCACAGGCGAAACCGTAAAAGGGCACGGGCGTTTCTGAATTCTCAGGAAATAAGCAACTCCCCGCCTCCCCCCAGCGATAACTACTAACTAACAAATAGGCGTTTGCGCGGCGACGGTTGAAGGGAGCACGGCCGTCGTGGCGGTGATCGCCGCGCAAACGGCGAGTTGAACGAAGCCGCGTTGGCACAGCCCCTGCTATTGGGCACGAAGGCG
>JBQTKE010000189.1:0-2727 GCA_052386435.1 Myxococcaceae bacterium | reverse complement strand
CGTCGGTGAAGTGGACGTTGACTTTGACGATGAGCTTGTCCGTCTCGTAGGCCGCCGCCTTGATCCGAGAGAGCAAGGGACGCTTCTGCGCCACGTCGACCTGATCCCATTCTTTGGAGAGCGCGTAGCGGCCGGGACGTTTCGTTTCGATCTTGAAGCGCTGGGGAACCTCGCGCGCGGGACCCTTGGCGATCGCCGCCGCGGCCTTGGCGGTTCGAGCGAGCGACTCCAACGTCAGCTCTTCCGTGTACGCGTAGCCCTGCTGATCGCCTTTGATCACCCGAACGCCCGCGCCCAACTCGACGGAGCTGTTGGCGCGGTTGACGGTGTTGTCTTCGAGAGAGAGCGAGTTTAAGACGCGGTGCTGAATGAACACGTCCGCCGCGTCGGCGCCGCGAGACATGGCCGCGGCGAGCGTTGCGTGGAGGAGCGCCTCGTCAATCCCGAAGCGGGAGAAATAGGAGATGCCTTCGGTCTGGCCAGAGGCGCGGACCGCGCGGACACAACCGGTGAGGCCGGCGCCCACAGCGAGCACGGCGCCTCCGGCGAGAACGGAACGCCGGCTGATGGGATCAGAATGCGACATGAAAGGACCTCCTGACGGCAGGGGGGACAACCCGAGTCAGACAGGTCCTAGCGCAAACTGTTGCGGGGTGGATCGAACGAAGGTGCCGGCACCTTCGTCGGCGCCCCCATCAGCTGTTCCCATACGCCCGTTCGCCGGACACGACGAACCCGTAGGTCGCACGCACGGGCGAACGCGACACTTCACCCATCCAGTGAGGACGCGGCGGTCGTGGCGGATGTCTCGGACACCCCGTCGCATGGCGAGCAACATGGTGCCTGCCTGCCAAGGAGGGAAGCCCCTTCCGTTACCTGTCCAACGACTGAGTCTTCCCGTCGCGGATCACCACCACCTGGCCTTTTGCACCGCCCAAAGCGAACGTGTCTTCCGCCACGACCTCAAGCTGCGGTGAATCCTCCAGCGGAATTCCCACCTCAGCAATCGGCTCCAGCCGGCCGCGCGAAATTTTCACCAGCCGCTTCGCATCCACGCTGTAGAGCGCGCGGTCATATGGATTGAGCGCCACCGTCCGCAGCGCGCCGCGTTCCCGCCGCATCAACGTTCCCGCCGCGCTTCCATCGAGACTGTGAACCACCAGCTGCGGCCTCGCCCCTTGCCAGCTGACAACGGTGCCAGTGGGGCCATAGCTGATGCCGGTCGGACAGCGCTCATCATCCAGTTGCTGCGTCCAGTGCCCCGTCTCCAAGTCCAGAACGAGAAGCTGTCCGCCCTCTTTGCCGCGCGCGCCGCCCAGCCAAAGTTGATTGCCGAAAATCTTCGACGTCGTAACCGCGCGCAGCTCGCCATCAGCCAGTCGATCGAACCAGCGTTGCGTTCGCGTGTCGTAGACGCCTTCCTCGTAAACCAGAACCGGCCCTCGCTCTTCCGCGAGAAAACGAACCAACGCACCTCGTCCAGGAAGCCGTGACTGGCGAATCGCCCAGCGCGTCCCGTCGAACTCCCAGAGCGTCGTGCCGTCAGTCCCGAAGAGCGCCTCGCCCTGTGCCGCGAGCGCGCTGAGCTTTGCTCGGGACAGTTTCTGGGAGAGCGCCTTGTCCGCGACGAAGCTGTCGCTGTCCCACACGTGAACCGCACCATTCAGATTCAGCGCGACCAAGTGCTCGCGCCACACCGCGAGACAGGCCAGGTGCTTCGCTGCCGGTGGAGCCGTGGACTCTCGTGCGTGTGGGTCGATGAGGCCGGACGTGACTCGGTTCGTTTGTGCCCCGATGGGCTCCGCCGCTGCCGCAATCGAAGAAGAGACAGCCAGGAGCAGAAGGGCAGGACGAACCATGGGTGCCCGGACGGTAGTGATGCAGGTGGGACCGGTCATCTGGGAAAGACATGGCCCGTCACCCAAGAGGTTCACACCGCACCTAAGCCCACAAACACAGGGGCTTGTCACCTCGCCCTCATCGCACGCGGCGACGCAGCTCCAAGTGGAGCGAGCCCTGTCCCGGACCAACCTCAAGAATCCGCCAGCCACGACGGATCTTCAGCCGGTCAGAGAGTGCGCGCGCGAACGGATCCCACAGGCGGGCCTGCGCGCGAAGGCGCATCGACTCACGCTGAGAATCGCCCAGGAGATAGAGGTGCGGGCCATAACGCCCGCACCTCTATCGAAAAGCCAAAGCCCAGCGGAGGACTATTCCGCGCCCGGTTTGTAGTCGTCCTTCGGAATCAGGCCGTGCTCCTCAAATCGCCTCTGTAACGCACGGGTCATGCCGTGGGACGGCTCAACCTCTTTAGCGACCGCCGGCCTGCGAGTCGTCGTCTTGGCCACCATGCTCGCCGCTTTTTGAACTCCGACTTTGAACCGACCGACAGACATGCGTAGTACCTCCCAAAGAAGCGTCTCAGGAGGTTGTCGGGAACCTTGCCAGCGGGTTGTGTCGGCGGAATGTAAAGCCCTCGTTAACCGCCCGCGGCGTCGTCCTGCTCTTGCTTGGGATTGCTCGTCCACTCGTAATCCGGTGGAACACCCGAGTGGGCCTGAGCTTCCGTGTTCACCCAATCCAGGTCAGGAAACCGCGGATCGGGTCGGTGAGAGTCCGGCTGTGGCTCCTCCGTAATCCGTTCTCGCCGCGACGGATCGTGAAAGACGGGCGAATCATCCAGGGGGTAGTCCATGGCGCCTCCTTCGATCCCAGGACCATGGGGAC
>JBQTKE010000188.1:0-3654 GCA_052386435.1 Myxococcaceae bacterium | reverse complement strand
GATAGTTTTTTTTTGGAGGGCAATGAGCGCGTTGGCAATCCGCAGCTTCCTCTCGAGGGCATCGACCTCCTTCTTCGCAACGAGCAGCTGGCAATCCTTCGCGTCGAGCTTCGGCTGACGCCCCGGTCTTCGGGCTGCGAGCCCGGCTTCGCCATCGGCGCCGAACTGCCTCCGCCAAGTCGCTAGCTGGGAACTGTAGATGCCCTCCTTCCGCAGCAGCGCTGCGAGTGCACCCCGCTCGCCGCCTGCGACCGCAGCGCTGGCGGCCTTCACCAGGCGGAGCTTGTCGGGTGCAGTGAAACTCCGTCTCTCCCCCGGAGGCACAGTCTCCTGCGAGGGGCTACTTCCGCCTGGGGGACTTCCCGGGCGGTCCTCCGTCAATGCTTCTGGGCTGCGAGCTGCGGGCTGTGGCTTCGGCACGTTGGGAACACCTTTCTCCGCCCATCGCTACAAAGATATCGAGAAGGCGCTGTCTCAGACGTTATTGGCACAGAGGGGCGGCGTTGTTTCCGCGCCAAGCCCCGTTCGGTATCCGTTTGTACCCTGACGGTCGCATCGAAGCTGTCGGTGCGCTCACGGTGCCTCCGGGTGGCTCGACTGAGCCTGACGGCTCATCCGAAGACGACGGCGAGGGCGACAAACCTAGAGACGTTCGTCGATCGCGCGGTTGCTCATCTCGTCTGCTGCGGTGTTCATGTCCCGCGGCACGTGGACGAGCTTCACTCGCGAAAAATCATTCAACAGCTTGAGGGCCTCTTCGTAGAGCGGGCGCAGGGAAGGGCTCTTCACCTGGTAGCGCCCTCCGAGCTGGCGAATCATCAGCTCGCTGTCGGCGAAGACTTCGACCTCTTTCACGCCCAGCTCGCGCGCGCGTTTAAGGCCGAGGAGCAATCCCATGGACTCGGCGTAGTTGTTGGTCTGCACGCCCAGGAACTTGCCGAGTCGATCCACGACCTGTCCGGAGGGCTCGACGAGCACGGCGCCCGCGCCAGACAGTCCGGGGTTACCCCGGGCCGCTCCATCCGAGTACACGCGCACGCGCGGCAGTGAGCTCAGCGCTTCTGGCGATCCCGGTCTGCTCCCCAGCTGCTCGACAGTCTCCGCCAGTCGCTCAATCAACTTCGACAAACGCTCGCGCGTGAGCCCGGGGAAAGCTCGAAGCGTGGCTCCGAGCGGTTCCTCGCGCGCGATGTGGCGAAGGATGTCCGCGTCCTTGTGGGCCATCAGGAGCTTCTACGCGTGCGGTTACTTCGAGGGAGGTGCTTCAAGCGCCTCAGCAGCGTAGATGATCCGGTGGCACGAAGGACAGACGTCGGTTCCCAGCGAAGAGCGCAGGTTGTTGTAGAGCTGCGGCGGGACGTTCATGTTGCAACCCTGGCAGGTCCCGGGTGCGAGCACCGCCACCATCACCGGCATCCGCTTCTTCCGCACCGTCTCGTACCGGTGCAGCAAGGTCTTGTCGACGTGCGTCGCGGCTTCGGTGCGCTTGGTCTCAAGCTCTTTGATCGCGCCCTGCGATCCCGCGGCTTTCTCGCGCAGCTCTGCCATGCGACCTGCGAGTTGATCAGTCCGCGCGGCGAGCTCGCCTTCCTTCACCTTCACGGCGTCTTTCGCTTGGGTCACGGACTTGCCCAGCTCGATGTTCTCTTCCGCCATGGTCTGGTTCGACTTCTTGGCGATGTCGATCTCGCGGGCGAGGGCGGCGTACTCACGCGTGGAGCGCTGCTCGGCGAGCCGCTGCTCCCACTTCTTCACCTTGTCTTTCTCGTCGACGATGTTCTGCTCGAGCGCGCGCTTCTGCTTTTCGACCTCCAAGTGCCGCGCCCGCTCTGTCTCCACCCCGCTGCGTGCGACGCCCAGCTCTTTCTCCAGCTCGGCAATCTGCTTTGGGTAGATGTCCGCGGACTTCCGGAGCGATGCGATCTCCAAGTCCACCTTCTGAAGATCTGCCAGGGCTTTCAGTTTCTCCCGCAAATGCCACGCCTCCGAAATCGCTGTGAACGGGGGCCTTGTACCAATACTCGTTCCGCGGATCCAACGCCCAAGTGTTGTGAGGGGTTGCCCTGGGTGATATTCCGCCGCGCATGGCGTTCTACATCATCGAGACCTGCATTGGCTGTACGGCTTGTATCGCGCGGTGCCCAACGGATGCCATCACGGGCGAGCGCAAAGAGCTCCACGTCATTGACCCGGATCTCTGTATCGACTGCGGCGCCTGTGGCGTGGTTTGCCCCGCCGAAGCGATCTACGACAACTTCGGGAACCTCACGGAGATGCTGAAGAAGAACCAGCGTCCTTATGCGTTCGTGGATGAGCGCGCCTGTACGGGCTGTGACAAGTGCGCGGAGCGCTGTCCGTTCGACTGTCTGCACCTGGAAGAGATTGGCGATCCGAACTCGCCGTACTTCAACCTGATGCGGGTTGACGAATCGAAGTGCACGGGCTGTCGCGAGTGCGAGAAGTCTTGTCCTTACGACGCGATCTTCATCTACCGGAAGGATCAGCTCCCCGAGTGGCTGAAGAACAACATGCCCGTCTACAACGCAGAGAGCCAGGCGGCTTGAGCGGGAGTCATCCGCAACACCTCGGTATCTGCATCACGTCCACTTGAACGGTGCGGGCCTGTGTTGGTAGCTCCGACAACGCGAGAACAAAAGACCGACCGAACAAGGCTTGGGAGGGTCTTGTTCGGTCGGTAGATGACTGAAGTCAGGCCGGCCTTACGGCTCTTCGGCTTCTTCGGTTTCCGCCTCATCGTCGTCGAACGAGTCGAGATCTTCCTCTTCCTCGCTCTCCGCTGCCGCCGGCTCTTCGGGCTCGATGGGCTCGATGACCTTGGGCACCGCCGCCAACCTTCCGCGACGACCTTCGGAAGGCCTGTTGGCAGGGCTTTCACGCTGATCCGACCCGCATTTCGGGCAGACCGGATCCGGCTTCTTCATGTCGTAGAACTTCGTGCTGCACTTGAAACAGACGAATTTGGTCCCAAGGTCTTTTGCGGGCATCTGCTTACCTTTGTGACGGTGGGAAAAACGGGGGGCTGATTAATGTGCGCGCAGGGTTCAGTCAACAAACGGTTGCTCCCCGGTC
Organism: Myxococcaceae bacterium; assembly: GCA_052386435.1. GTDB lineage: Bacteria > Myxococcota > Myxococcia > Myxococcales > Myxococcaceae > JBQTKE01. Next base: position 564 of record JBQTKE010000188.1, on the reverse strand, counting down.
GAGCCGTATGTGCGCTGGCGGTCGCAAAGACTCCTGTTCTTGGAGGGGTTTGGCGAGACGGGCTACCATGCAGATCCATTGAACTTCGCCTGCGACAAGTGCCAAAAGCGCTACAGCATTGCGGACGACAAGGTCCGCGGCCGCACCGTGAGGATCCGGTGCAAGAACTGCCAGAACGTCATGTCTGTGCAGGAGGCCGACGCTATTTTGGATCCCAAGGTGGACGCCGCGACCGCCATGCTCGCCCCGCACCGTGTCGATGAGCTCAAGAAAAAGGACCGCGCCTTCGCGGAACAAGACGGTGCACGCACTGCGCGGCGTGATGGAGCTGGAAACGTGATCGTCAGTGGCCAGTGGTTCGCAATGGTGAAGGGCAAGCAGGTCGGTCCCTTGGAAGGGCCGGGGCTGATGTCCAAGGCGAAATCGGGCGAGATCACTCCGCGCACGTACCTCTGGAAGGAGGGGATGGCGGACTGGAAGCGCGCCGCGGACCTGGAGGAAATGACTGAGCTGTTCGGCGGAAGTCTGGGACCGCCGCCTCCACCCACGGGCACGCCGGTGCCG